>CAYFYG010000091.1:0-3731 GCA_964347225.1 uncultured Dehalococcoidia bacterium
TCATCGGCGAACTTCTTGCCCAGCAACACCTCGGTCCGGTAGTCCAGTTCTCCCTTCAGGAAGAAGAAGCCCGCCATCTCCTCGGCCTCGGTGAGGAGCTTGATCCGCTCGCGGATGAGAGGCACGACGCGACGCAGCAAGTCAGGGTCTACCTGCCTGCGGGTAGTCCGCTCCAGGAACGGCGCGATGCGCTCCGCCAGTTGCTCACCTGACAGCTTCTCACGGATGTAGACGCCGTTCATCCACTCCAGCTTCTCCCGGTTGAACACCGCCGGATTGGACAGCACGCGGCCCAGTGCGAAGTGGCGCACGAACGTCTCGCGGTCGATGATCTCGGTGCGGTCGTCCAGCGACCAACCCAAGAGCCCCAGGAAGTTGAACAGCGCCTCGGGCAGGAAGCCGCGCTGGCGGAAATCCAGGACGGACGTGTCGCCGTGACGCTTGGAGAGCTTGGCACGGTCCGGCCCCAGGATCATCGGCAGGTGAGCGAAGGCTGGGGGCCCCCAGTCGAACGCCTGATACAGGAGGACGTGGCGGGGCGTGCTGGACAGCCACTCGTCGCCGCGCATGACGTGAGTGATCCCCATCAGCCAGTCGTCCACGACGTTCGCCAAGTGGTACACAGGGAACCCGTCCGACTTCAGCAACACGAAATCGTCCAGGGTGTCGTTCTCGAAGGTGATGTCGCCGCGGATGAGGTCGTGGAAGGCGGTCTGGCCGGACAGGGGCGTCCTGAAACGGACGACAGCGGGTAGCCCCTTTGACTCCAGCCTGTGCCTTTCAGGCTCGGCTAGGTCGCGGCAATGGCGGTCGTACTTTGGAGGCCGCTTCTGCCGCTGGAGGTCCTTGCGCACCCGCTCCAGCCGCTCCGGGGTGCAGTAGCAGCGGTATGCGTGCCCAGCCTCCACGAGGTCGGCAACGTGGCGCCGATACGTCTCCAGACGCCGCGACTGCACATACGGCCCCCTGTCACCGATATCGCGGCCGGGGTCGGACGGATCCGGCCCCTCGTCGAAGTCCAGGCCCAGCCAGGCCAGAGACTCGAAGATGGCCTGCTGGGCACCCTCGACGTACCGGCTCCGGTCAGTGTCCTCCAGACGGACGATAAAGGTGCCGCCCTCGTGGCGCGCGAACAGCCAGTTAAAGAGGGCGGTGCGGATATTCCCCACGTGGGGCTCGCCGGTGGGCGAAGGGGCGTAGCGCACACGAACGGGCATGGCGGGGCTCATTCTAGCAAGAATGGCGGACTGGTCACAGCGTCCGTGCGGCCGCGTCGTCCTTGAACCAACGGCCAGAAGCCGCTACTTTGACACTCGGCATGGAAGGTCTTCTGGAGGTCAATCCTAGGCGCATCGGTGTGCTGTACGCCGGCAATACGGAGCTGCCGTATGTGGAATTCGGCCAGGCGGAGCCCGCCCTGAAGCTGCTATACGCGGGCGAGGAGTACTGGTACGTGCGGACGCTCCCCCTCAAAGGCTACGGGGCGGTGATCGACGGGCATGTCCGCGAACTGCAAACCGACGGCAAGAAGCCCATCCTGGCCCGCTTCTGGGACCGCATCTACATCTACGCCACGGGCGTCACGCCCATCGGCGCGAGCAAGAAGTAGCGAGTAGCCCGCTAGCCGCGCAAGCTCTCGAGGGCCCGCCGCAAGTCCGCCGGCAACGGCGACTCGAACTCGACCAGACGGCCGCTGGACGGCAGCTCGAAGGCGAGGCGCCACGCATGCAGGAACTGGCGCCCCACCAGCGGCGAGCGCTTGCCGTAGACGCCGTCCCCGACAACCGGGTGCCCCATGGCGGCCAGGTGGACGCGAATCTGATGGGTGCGCCCCGTCACCGGCTCCACCTCCAGCAGGGCGAAGCTGGCCAGCACCTCGCGCACCTGGTACCTCGTTTCCGCGTCTCGGCCACCGGCCACCACCACCATCCTCTTCCGGTTCCTGGGGTGCCGACCGACGGGCGCCTCGATGGTTCCCTGGGCTGGCTCCGGCACGCCCTGCACCAGCGCCAAGTAAGTCTTGTGGATCTCTCGTTGCTTGAGTTGATGGATCAGGCTGGCGCGCGCCCGGTCACTCCTCGCGACGACCAGCAGCCCCGAGGTGTCCTTATCGAGACGATGGACGATCCCTGGCCGCACCGTTTCCCGCGCTTCCGCCAGCTCCGGCGCGATGGCCAGTAGGGCGTTCACGAGCGTGCCGCTGGGATGGCCCGGCGCCGGGTGCACGGTAAGGCCCGCCGGCTTGTCTACGACGATGATGTCTCCGTCCTGGTAAATGATGGTGAGCGGGATGGACTCCGCTGCCGGTGTCGCCTCCTCCGCAGCGGGCAATGTCGCCACGATGCGGGCACCGGAGGCCAGGTGGAGCGAGGGGCGCTCCCGCCTGCCATCCACCGTCACCAGCCCCTCGTCGATGAGCCGGCGGGCATGGCTGCGAGACAGACCGTCAACCCGGCGAGCCAGGAAGACGTCCAACCTCTCGCCAGCCCTATCGGCCGTCAGCTGCAGCATCTTCACGTTCCGCTCTTGGCGGCGCGCGCTCAGTCAAGAGCGCGTATCCGAGCAGCAGGATAGCGATGCCAATGACGATCGACGAGTCGGCCACGTTAAATGCCGGCCAGAAGGGGAAGTCGATGAAGTCTGTAACTCTCCCCAGGCGCACCCGGTCCACCAGGTTGCCGATGGCGCCCCCCAGCATCATGCCCATGGCGACGGGCGCTGCCAGGTGCTCGAAGGGCGGGTAGCGGTAGTAGAGATAGATAGCCGCCAAGCCGATGACGGTGGTCACGATGAGGAACCCGGTCTGATCCTTCAGTATCCCGAAGGCAGCACCAGTATTGGTGACATAATGCAGGTGCACAGGCCACCCGTCAGGCCAGGCCTCACCGCGATCCATAAGCGTCCGGACCAGCTCCTTGCTGGCCTGGTCTAGAACCAGCACGGCGAAAGCAGCCACGAGGAAGAAAAGACGGCGCAAGCGGGGGGCGGTGGGTATGGGGGTGACGGACCTCGTGGCCTGAATTAAGGGCATCGCTCTTGATGATAGCACGGCGGAAACAAGGGGCTCGATCGCCGAAGCGAGGGCTGACGGTGGCGGCGGAGAAGGGCGTGCGAGGCACAACTAGGTTTGACGCTAGCTATGGGCGATTGCTATCCTCAAATCGCCGCCTGTCGCCCGTTGGAAAGGCCACCGCACCATGAGCTTCGACATTCTATCCCCTCGCTCCAGAGACCGTGAAAGATACGGCGGCCGGCTGCCGCCCGGCCAGAAGGTGGTTAAGGACTGGCCTGTCCTGACCTACGCGGGCACGCCGCGGATCGATCCGGAAGAGTGGCGGCTGCGCGTCCACGGCGCCGTCGAGCAGGGAGTGCAGTTCACCTGGAAAGAGTTCCGGGCCCTGCCCACCACCGCCGCCACCTGCGACATCCACTGCGTGACCTCCTGGAGCCGCATGGACAACCGATTCGAGGGCGTCCTCTTTCGGGAGCTGCTGGAGCACTTTCGGCCCTTGCCGTCGGCTCAGAGTGTGATGGTCCACTGCTACGGCGGCTACACCACCAACGTGCCCTTGGCCGACCTCATGCGGGAGAACGTGCTCTTGGCCTACAAGCACGACGGCAAGGAGCTGACACGACCTCACGGCTGGCCCCTGCGGCTGGTGATACCCCATCTCTACTTCTGGAAGAGCGCCAAGTGGGTGCGCGCCCTGGAATTCATGGAGGGAGAACAA
>CAYFYG010000092.1:0-7599 GCA_964347225.1 uncultured Dehalococcoidia bacterium
GGGAGCGGACGGAGCGCCAGACTGGAAGTTCGGGAGTCTGCCAAAGAGCCAGCCGACCCGGATCCAGGTTCACTCCGACACACATGCCTGCCGACTTCTTCCTCGGGTCCGGCGCTCAAATCATTGTGGGACAGCTAGGCCTCAGCCACCACCGGACCCTGCAACCTGCTGCCTGAGAGGCAGGGGGTCGTCTTTGGCAGAAGATCACCAGGTTCCGTATCTGGCTGAAGTGGTCTCCGGAGGGCAGGCATCTGGTCGTTTTGGGCGGTGGGACGGGCCTCGCCCCGGCCGCGCTAGGCCCCGGAGGGGGCCCGGTTTCGTATCTGGAAACCGGCAATTCTCACTCGTGAAGGGTAAGAATTGGTGCCCCCGGCAGGACTCGAACCTGCAACCCGCCGATTGGAAGGAGGCACGTCGTATCTCTGGGGGGAGCGACCCCTTCCCTATTCACTTGCCCTCGCCCTCACGACATCACGCTCCTGCTCACCTCTTCCGGACACCTGAGCAGCTGCCCTTTCGACGCCGCAAGAAGTTGTGCGGCCGGGCGAGTCGTCCAGCCGATATGCAATGTACGCGGTTCCTCCAGAACTGGCAAGGCGCATCAAGCGTGGCACTCCCAATGGCTACCCTTAGATTTCCTCGAAAGATCGTCCGCCAGGGGCTTGACATGGAGCATGTAGCTATGACATGCTCGATGTCATCACAGCAGGTTGCATGCAAGGAGCGAAGCAATGCTGACAGAGATCTACGCCTGGGAGATATTCCGGGATATGGAGGCGGAGATCAGCCAATCCCTGCGCGGCGCCAGTGTGTCCACCGGCATCAGTTTCACATTTGAGGAACTGATACGGTGCGCGGGCGTCGCCTTGCGCCGGAGCGGGCAACGCCTGGAGTCTTGGGCGTCGCCTCGCGAACCCCGCTCCGCTGGCATACCAGCCGAGCTGATGCGACCGATCAGAGGCTAGGTGACATATGTCTGTTGTGCAGACCGACAGTGGCATAAGTAAACGCCCCTCTTCGGCTCGCCGACGGGCGCCTCCTGCCTCCAGTACCCTGCGTGAACGTCATATCGAGCAGACGCGAGAGATGATCTTTGGCGCCCTCTTGGAGGAGGTCAGTTCGCGCGGCATTGCGGACTTCAACATCCCCCACCTGGCACGCGACGCCGGCGTCTCGGTTCGCACTATCTATCGCTACTTCCCCACCAAGGATGCGCTTCTGGAGGCCTTCGGCGACTGGCTCGACGACCAGACGGGGCCCCAGGGGCGGCCCAAGGATGCTGAAGCGCTTGCTCAGTCTCCGGAAGCGCTCTTCCTCGCCTTCGACGAGCGCGAACCGATCATCCGCTCTCAATGGATCACGCCCCAGGGCCGTGCGATTCGCGCACGCAACCGCGTCCGCCGCCTAGCCGCGCGCCGGGAGGTCCTGCGGGAAGTCACCGCAAATCTGGACGAGAGGGACGGCGAGGACGCACTTGCAGTCATCTCCTATCTCCTCAGTTCCCGCGCCTGGCTGGCCCTGAAGGACGACTTCGACATGGATGGCGATTGCTCCGGCAGGGCCGTCTCCTGGGCCATCCGCACCCTCGTCGCCGACCTTCGCCGCCGGAACAAGCTGGCGGCCAAGCTCAGCAGCCATTCTCGGCCTACCCGCCGACGCAGCAAGCAATCATCAGATCATAGCCAGTAGAAAAGGAGCAAACAAGTGGCCACCTCAAGTCAATGGCTAGCGCAGCCTCTGCCCGTGCCCCAAGACTTCCGCTTCCAGTGGGACTCCCCGGAGGAGGCGAGCCGTTTCTGGACGCCGGACCTCATGCACTTCCCCAACGGCATCTCACCCCTGTCCGCCACCATGGACATGCCGGCGTTTGTCCGCGGCCTGCTGAAGACCGCTGACACGCTCTGCATGCCCTTCGACACCAAGAACTCCGCCTTCAAGGTCATCAACGGCTACGTGTACAACTCCTTTGTCCCTTACTCCACTGATCCGGCCAGGATGGATGCCCGCCTGAAGCAGATGCAGGCCCGCATGATGGAGCACGTGCCCAACCTGCTGGACCGCTGGTACACCCAGTATGAGCCGGAGGTGCGCTCCATCAACGATGAGACGCTCAAGGGCGACTACTCCAAGCTGAGCGACCGCGATCTGGTCGACCTCCTTGAGATGGTGGTGGCGAAACGCGAGCGGGAGGGCGAACTGCACTTTCTGGCCGTCTTCCCGGCTGGCGGCGCCTTCATGTTCTTCGAGCAGGTTTACAGCCAGTTGTTCGGTGAGCCGGTGAACGGCGAGCAGCTTGCCCTCCTGCAGGGTTTCCCCAACAAGAGCATCGAGATCGGTGTCGCTCTCTGGCACCTGGCTCAGGAAGCCCGTCATCGGCCCGCGGTTGTGAATCTTCTTTCGAGCGTGCCGGCCTCCGCCGCCCACGCCGCCCTCGCTCAGAGCGCCGACGGCAACGGCTTCCGGGGCGCGGTCGAGGAGTTCCTGGACACGTACGGCTGGCGGGGCGCGGAACTCGACATCGCGTCTCCCACATGGAGAGAAGATCCCGCACCCGTCTACAACCTGATCCGTGAGTACGCGGGTCGCGAGGAGTACGATCCCCAGGAGGACATGAAGTCCGTCGTCGCCGCCCGCGAGGCGCGGGAGCGCCACCTATTGGAGCGCCTGTCCGGTGGTCCCGTCGATATGTTCCGTCAGGTCCTGGCCGGCGCCCAGCAGTACCTTCCCATCACGGAGGATCACAACTTCTGGATCGACCAGCAGGGCCTGTCCGTCCAGCGCGTCCCGGTGCTCGAAGCCGGGCGGAGGCTCGCCGCGGCAGGCAGGATTGCCGCCGCGGACGACGTTTTCTTCTTGGCCTACGATGAACTGGTCGACGCGCTGCGTGGGGGCAAGGGTTCGCTTCACGAACTCGTTGAGCGGCGGCGCCGGGAGCGTGAAGAGAGCCGTCATCTCAAGCCACCGCTGGCCCTGGGCACGCCGCCTCCGCCCGAAGCGGCGGAGGACCCCATGATGAGCAAGTTCTTCGGCGGTCTGCCGCCGGAGAGCTCAGACCCCCGCGTAATCAGAGGCAACGCCGCCTCCACGGGCATCATCACCGCTGAGGCCCGCGTCATCCAGTCCCTCGACGAGGCCGACCGGTTGAAGCCGGGAGAGGTGCTGGTCTGCCCGTCCACAATGCCGGCGTGGACGCCGCTGTTCGCCCTGGCGTCGGCTGTCGTCACTGACCACGGCGGCATACTCTCCCACACTGCCATCGTAGCGCGGGAGTACGGCATCCCTGCGGTCGTCGGCACAAAGTCTGCCACTTCGCTCATAAGAGACGGTCAACAGATCACTGTAGACGGAGCCGCCGGAAGCATCAGGCTGGAGAGCTGATGCTCCGCACGAACCCGGAAACGGCAGCTGAGCGCGGACGCAGCCCGGGCTACTGGCTCCTGCTGGCCACCGTGTCCCTGGCTAGCGTCCTGGCGCCCCTCAACTCCACCATGCTCGCCGTGGCGCTGCCGCAGATCCGCGGGGACTTCGACGTAGGCCACGCTGAGATCGGCTGGCTGGTGTCGGCCTATCTCATCGCGATGGCCATCGCCCAGCCGCTGGGCGGCCGCCTCGGCGATCAACTTGGCAGAGCCCGCGTCTTCCGAGTCGGGCTGACCGGTTTCCTCGCCCTCTCCGTTGCGGCGGCCCTGGCTCCCAACTATTCCACGCTGTTGCTCTTGCGGACCGGCCAGGGCCTCATCGGTGGCAGCTTTATCCCCAACGGGATGGCGATGCTGCGGGAGTCGATGCCGGTGACCCGGTTGGGGCGGTCCACCGGACTAACCGGCGGCGCCATCTCGCTGTCCGCCGCCTCCGGTCCGCTGCTCGGCGCGGGCCTGCTGGCCCTCGGCTCCTGGCGGTTGTTGTTCGTGACGAACGTCCCGCTCGTGGTGCTCGCCCTCACCTGCGGAGCCTTGCTGGCCTACCGCGACGTGGCGGTTCGCCGGAGCGCAGTCGTGGACTGGATGGCGGCCGGCGCCTTCGGGGCGATGCTGGTCTCGCTGACGTTTCTCCTCAACTCCTTGCGGGACATCCACGGGACGTACCTCCTCGGGGCCGGCGTGGCCGCACTCGCGGGCTCGTCAGCGTTGTTCCTCAGGCGGCAGTTCCGTAGCGACATACCCATAGCTGAGTGGCGGCTCTTCCGCAGCCGCTCCTTCGCTGCCGCCACAGCGTACATCCTCCTGAGCAACTTGGTGATGTACACCACGCTGCTGGCGATCCCCTTCTTTGTGGAGGAGGTTCAGGGAAAGGACAGCACTACAACGGGGACGCTCCTTGGCGCGATGTCCGTCCTCATGGTGCTGACGGCACCCCTGGCAGGGCGGCTGTCAGATTTCTGGGGCCGGCGGGCGCTGGTCTTCATGGGCAGCCTTGCCCTGCTGGCGGGAACGGGGCTCATCATGGGCGGCCTGAGCCGCGATGTGTCCTTCGCCTACGTGGCGGTGAGCTTGGCCGTCCTGGGACTCGGAGTGGGTCTGAGCATCGGCCCAGCCAGCACGGCCGCGATCGAGGCCGCCCCCCGGCACCAGGCAGGCGCCGCTGCGGGGACCAGCTCGATGATGCGCTATTTGGGGAGCATCGTGGGCGCTGGCGTCCTGGGCGCCATCTTGAATTCGGAAGGCGCCCTCCCGGATGTGGACGTCTTCAGATTCATGTTCGCGATCCTCGTGGCGATGGCGTTCCTGGGGACGGCCTGCACCCCCTTCATCCACCGACTCCCCCATCAGCTGTCCCCTGCGGGGACACCGACCGCCGATACGTCCACCGCTGCGGTCCACTAGAGAATCCCGCCCACTGACGCCTCAGGGATCCTTGTCTTCGAACCAGCCGAACGCGACCGCCTGCCTGAAAGGCAGGGGGTCATCTTTGGCGCAACATCACCGGCTTCCGTATCTAGCTGGAGAGGCCTTTGGGCCGCAGGCTCATGCTCGTTTCCCGTTGCGGGGAGGCCCGGACTAGGCCGAGGTCGGGACCCGGAAGGAGTCGATTTCGTATCTGGAGTTAGCTTCTTCAGGCGTCCGAAATAAGAATTGGTGCCCCCGGCAGGACTCGAACCTGCAACCCGCTGCTTAGAAGGTATTTCCTTCTCTGCAAGCTAGTCAATCGCAGTTTTCCTCCTGTTTTCGCCCCTGCTATATCTGCAAGCTAGTGACAATTAGGCGCACTACCATTTGCCCGGCACACCGATGGTCAGACGTGTAGCCAGGACTGGATGCCGTTCGCCCAAGTGGTGCGACTGCCTGGACTACTTCTATCTGGACGCCCTTGGCTCGTACGGCCTTGATAAGTGACTGCGCAGCAGAGACCGGAACAGCCGTCCGTGGTTCGGCACCTTCAGGTGCAGCAGCTCGTGTACGATCACCTCCGCCCTGAAGCCTATCGGCTGCCGCAGTAGATACGTATCGAAGGTCAGGCGGCCGGGGGAGGAGCAGCTTGCCCACTTCCGCCGCATGGAGCGCAGGCGCACCTCCTTGGGCGTCACCCCGATGCGGTGCGCCCAGGCGCTCACCTCAGACCGGAAGGCCGCGGTTGGCACGGCCGTCTTCAGAGGCTGTGGCGCGTTGGAGTCGCCCTTGTCCACGCCTATCCCCCTCGCAACACCGTCATCACACCCCTGCGTCCTGCCCGCAGAGCAAGATGGAATCCGCTCGTCAGCAAGTATCGGGTACGCGACGAGAGGATTCGGCGCCCAACAGCCCCTCTAGGACGTACTTTCCGTATTTGGGCAAGGCCCAAACATCGGGCCGCACGGCTCGTGGACCTTCGATTCGATCCGGCTGGTGTTATCTCGTCCCTCCTCGTACCATCTGGTACTGTTTCGCACTTGATACCGGGCTCGTTCGTACCGTGTGGTACCATCTCGTGCCGGCAAGGCTGTCGGCAAATTGTGGCCAACGCTGCGAGCGCCGCTGGCCAAGCACACCGTCGTCTGTCGAGGTACCCGTCCGAATACGAGCATATGGCTTCCATTTCGGTGCTTCGGTGGCAATGGGACCACGCAGAGCTGCTTCGGAGCGGCCTACGCCTCACTAGACAGCGCGTCCGCCATCTGCACGTGCAAGGGCATGCCGATCCGGCGGGAAATGGCGATGCTCTCCCCTGGTAGCCCGCGGGCCTAGTCACGATAGCCGGGGTGCTGCGGTCGATGAGCGCTCCGGCATACCAGTGGGGTACCTCCGGTTCCTCTTTGCGGTTCGCTCGCTTCCGAAGCTGCCGCCATGCCTTCGAGCACCCTGCCAATTCCCTCGGTGCCGCATGGAACGTCTCCGGGAAGAGCGCCAGATAGTACAAAAGATACAAGGGGGAATGGCAACTATTCTTGCGACAAAATCATCACTTGCGGCTCCGAATCGTGATGCCGCTTTCGTTGACAGGATTCATATGATGCGGGCTGGTGACAGGCCTCACAAAGTCATTGAGAACGACTAGACGCAGCCGTGGCGGTGAAGGCACGACGCGGAAGTCGGCAAGACGAGCACCAGACGCAACTTCTTGCGGCAGGCGGTAGGCGTCTCTGCCGCCTGGAGAAGTCCGCGATAGGAGGTCGGTGATGAAGGTCACGAGAAGGACTGCACTGAAGGGCGGAGCCGCTATCGGTGGCGGCCTATTTGTTAGCCGCTTTGTGCCGGGATGGCTGACTTCCGGAGGCGAGTCGGGTGCAGGCCTTGCGGAGTTGGCGCAGAGCGAACTCACGGTGGACTTCACACCCACGACCTGCTGGATCGGCAAGCAAGACTGCGGCATGCTCGCCCGCCGCATAGACGGAAGGGTTGTCAAGTTCGAGGGGCACCCTGCCAGTCCCCGAAACGTGGGTAAGCTCTGCCCCAAGGGTGTGGGCCAGATACAGGCGGTCTACGATCCCAATCGCGTCAAGACCCCTCTAATTCGCACCAACGAGAAAGGCGTGTCTGGAGAGTGGCGCCAGGCCTCTTGGGATGAGGCGCTGACCCTTGTGGGCGACGAAGTGAGAGATGTTGCTGACAGGGACCCTCGCCTGCTCATCTGGCAGAAGGGCCGCAGCAAAGCGAAGAACTTCTACGACAACGCCTTCGTGCACGCTTCCGGGGCCACCAAGCTCCACCACGGCGCCTATTGCTCCGACGCCGGCTACCGAGCCCTTGAATACACCATCGGCCTTCACGGCGTGCTCCACCCTGACTTCCACCACACCAACTACCTCCTGTCCTTCGGCTGGAACCCGACGAACGGAGGCGGCAACAAGTACTGCCAGATCACCTGGCACCACGAGCTGCTAGAGGCTAAGCAACGAGGGATGAAGATGGTTCAACTGGACCCCTCTCGCCGAGTCGCGGGTCCGTTCGCCGACGAATGGCTGCCCATAAGGCCGGGGACCGACCTGGCGTTCTTTCTGGCCCTGGCTAACGTCCTCGTCGAAGAGGGGTTCGTGGATGATGACTACCTTAGGAAGTTCACAAACGCGCCCTTCCTGGTGAAGGATGATGGTTACTTCTTGACGGAGACTCGGACGGTCAAGGTGGAGGGAGATGAGGGCGAACTGGTGGACGAGGAGGTGGAGGTAGGCCAGGTGTGGGATGT
>CAYFYG010000093.1:0-1910 GCA_964347225.1 uncultured Dehalococcoidia bacterium
GCGGCCGGGGCAGGTGGCGGACTCGACGACGGTCGTGGAGATGACGGCTTCGAGGTCGTTGGATGGAAGGGGCGGAGTCTCGCCGAATCTCTCGGTGATGACGCGGTGGCCCTCCTCGACGAGGGCGGAGAGGAACTGCTCCTCGGGGACGGTGCGGACGGTTTCGCCTTTGCGGAAGATGGCGCCCTTGCCCTTGCCAGCGGCGAGGCCAACGTCGGCGTGACGGGCCTCGCCGGGGCCGTTGACGACGCAACCCATGACAGCCACAGTGATGGGCCTGCCCAGCTTCCCGAAGTGGGCCTCCACCTGGTTGACCAGAGGGATGAGGTCGACTTCGATGCGACCGCAGGTGGGGCAGGCGACGATGAGGGGGCCGCGCTGGCGGATGTTGAGGGAGGCGAGGATGTTCCAGGCCACGGGCAGTTCCTCGGCCGGGTCAGCGGCCAGGGAGACGCGGATGGTGTCGCCGATGCCCTCGGCCAGGAGGACGCCGATGCCGACGGCGGAGCGGACGGAGCCAGCGCCGGGGGTGCCGGCCTCAGTGACGCCGAGGTGGAGGGGATAGGGGACTCGCCTGGCGATCTCGCGGTAGGCGGTGACCATGGTGGGGACATCGAAGGCCTTGAGGGAGACCTTGATATCCTCGAACCCCATGTCCTCAAGGACGGCGATCTCCCACAGGGCGGCGTCGACCATGCGCTGAGCCTTCGGCGGTGGCAGCTCGCCCTCGGCCAGGGGCGAGAGTGGCGGCAGGGAGCCCTCGTTGACGCCGACGCGGATGGGGATTCCGCGCTCCTTGGCGGCGCGGACTATCTGGCGCACCCTTTCGGGTTTGCGGATGTTGCCGGGGTTGAGGCGGAGGCCGTGGACACCGGCCTGGATGGAGGCGAGGGCGAGGCGGTGGTCGAAGTGGATGTCGGCGATGAGGGGGACCGGGGTGTGGGGCATGATGTCGGGCAGGGCGTCGGCGGCGTCCTTGTCAGGGACGGCTACGCGGACGATCTCGGCGCCGAGGCTGGCCAGTCGGCGGACCTGGTTGAGGGTGGCCTCCACATCGGCGGTGTCGGTGTTGGTCATCGTCTGCACGACGACTGGGGCGTCGCCGCCGATCTGGACGTCGCCGACGTGGACGGGCCGCGAGCGGCGCCGGGGGGTGAGGGGAAGGCGCCCTTCGAGTCCGCCAAGGGCTGGCTCTTCAGCGGTCATCTGAACAGGCTCTCCCCACTGATGATGCGGTTGACATCGATGATGGTGATGACGACGGCGAGGGTGATGATGAGGGCCAGGCCCACGAGATGCACCAGGGCCTCTTTTTCGGGGGCGATGCGGCGGCCGCGACGCGCGATCTCCAGAAGGACGAAGACGATGCGGCCACCGTCTAGCATGGGCAGAGGCAGGATGTTGACGACGCCGAGGTTGAAGGAGAGGAGGGCAGCCAACTCCAGCAGTGCTTCCCAGCCGGACTGCTCTACCACCTCGCCGGTGGCCTGGGCGATGCCAACGGGGCCGGTGAACTCCGGGCCAGAGCCGCCCTTAAACCAGGAGATGAACTCGTTGCGGAAGAGGACGAGGACATCGAGGTACTCGGAAGCGCCCTTGGGGATCGCCTCCCAGAACGGAAAGCTCTCGCTCTCGACGAAGGCAGGCTGCCAGGTGGTGATCGTGATGCCGGTAGGGCCCTGGGCCAGTCGCAACTCCTGACCGGGACTGAGCGCGTTGGGATCGGGCAAGCCGGCCGCCTGGCGGACGATCTCCTGGCGGACACCGAGGCGGAGGGCTACGGTGGCGACAGAGTCGTCGGAACGGACCTCGTAGGTGATGATGTCATCGCCGACCGGGATGGTCAGCTGCTGCCCTTCGGTGAGCCCGGTGTCAATGCCGGCCGCGTCTTGCACGCTCTCCCGGGGGAC
>CAYFYG010000094.1:0-6406 GCA_964347225.1 uncultured Dehalococcoidia bacterium
CGTCGCCGTGCCCGCGCCAAGCCTGCCCTGAGCCAGCCCGAAGGGAAAGACGAGGAGCCCTAGGCGATGCCCAAGCCTATCCATCCCCTGGAGGTGCTGCGCCGGCCCATGGTCACGGAGAAAGGAACGCGGCTGGGTGGCGAGAGCAAGTACGTGTTTGAGGTTCACCACGCCAGCAACAAGCACCAGATCAAGGAGGCTGTGGAGAAGGCCTTTAACGTGCATGTCGTTCGCGTGAACGTGATTAACGTCAAGGGCAAGCCCAGGCGTGTCAGGGGAGGCCGCGCCATCCACGCGCCGAACTGGCGGAAGGCCGTCGTCACCCTCGCTGCCGGCGACAAGATCGAGCTGTTCGAGGGCATCTAGCCATGGGCATCAAGCAGTACAAGCCGACATCACCGGGGCGCAGGGGAGCCAGCGGCTACACCTTCGGCGAGATCACCAAGAAGCGACCGGAGAAGTCGCTCCTCGCACCTCTGACTAAGAAGGCCGGGCGCAACAGCCAGGGCCGCATCAGCGTGCGCCACCGCGGTGGCGGCCACAAGCGCCGCCTGCGTGTCATCGACTTCAAGCGGGATAAGACTGACGTGCCTGGCAAGGTGGCTGCCATAGAGTACGATCCCAACCGGTCGGCCCGCATTGCCCTAGTCCACTACGCTGACGGTGACAAACGTTACATCATCTGGCCAGTGGGCCTCGCTGTGGGCGATACCGTTCGGGCCGGCCCGCGGGCAGAGATCAAGCCCGGCAACGCCCTGCCCCTGCGCAACATCCCGGCCGGCAACACCGTGCATAACCTGGAGTTGCAGAAGGGCCGCGGCGCGCAACTGGTCCGTGGCGCCGGTGCTGCTGCTCAGATCATGGCTCGCGAAGAAGACTACGTGATGGTGCGCCTGCCCTCCGGGGAAGTGCGCCGCATCCACGCCGATTGCATGGCCACCGTCGGCCAAGTGGGCAACGTGGAGCATGACCAGATCAAGCTGGGCCGGGCCGGCCGCCGGCGCAATCTGGGCCGTCGCCCCAAGGTGCGGGGCACAGTGATGAGCCCGCGTGATCATCCCCACGGCGGCGGAGAGGGAAAGGCGCCCATCGGCCTCCCTGGGCCCAAGACCCCTTGGGGGAAGCCTACTCTTGGCTACCGTACCCGCCGTCGCAAGGACAGCAACAAGTACATCGTGCGCAGACGCTTCGAGGTGTAGGTAAACAATGTCCCGCTCGACCAAGAAGGGCCCTTTCGTAGACCCCAAGCTGATGAAGAAGGCGCAGCAGGTGCTGCGCTCCGGCCAGAAGGCCGTCATCCGCACTTGGTCCCGCCGCTCTACCATCATGCCGGAGATGGTGGGCCTGACCATCGCCGTGCACGACGGCCGCCGCCACGTCCCCATCTTCATCACCGAAAACATGGTCGGCCATAAGCTGGGCGAGTTCGCTCTGACACGGACGTTCCGCGGCCACGGAGGCAAGTCCGCTCAGGTCAGCCGGGTGCGGAGGGTGTAGGCGAGATGGAAGTGCGGTCTTTCGCCCGCAACGCCCCAATCGCGCCTAAGAAGGCGCGCCTCATCCTCAACGAGATACGGGGCAAGCGTGTGGACGAGGCGATAGCCCTGCTTCGCTTCATGCCCACGCCTCATGCTCGCCTCGTGGCCAAGGCAGTGCGTTCCGCAGTGGCCAACGCCGAGAACAACTACAACCTTCAGCCGCGCACCCTACGCATAGCCAAAGCCCACGTCGGGGGCGGCATCACCTACCGGCGGCTCCTCCCCCGCGCCCGCGGCCGCGCCGACATCATGCGCCGCCGCCGCAGCAACATAACCATCGTAGTCCAGGAGGAGGAGCTCTAGCATGGGCCAGAAGGTGCACCCCCACGGCTTCCGGCTGGGCTACATCTATGATTGGAACAGCAAGTGGTTCGCCGACCGTGACTACTCGCGGCTCCTCCAAGAGGACCTGACCATCCGCCAGACCATCAAACGCCTCCTACCCGACGCCGGCATCTCATCGGTGGAGATCGAGCGCAACGCAAACCAGGTCACTGTGGCCATCGCCACGTCGCGTCCCGGCATCGTCATCGGGCGCGGGGGCCAGCGAGTGGACGAGCTGCGGGGCGCCCTGGAGCGAGCCACCGGTCGCAGGATTCGCGTCAACATCAACGAGGTTCGCATTCCGGAGATCGACGCCGCCCTGGTGGCCCGATCCGTAGCCGACCAGATCGAACGCCGCATCTCCCACCGCCGGGCCATCAAGCAGACCATCTCTCGCGCCATGCAACGGGGCGCCCTCGGAATCAAGATCAAGGTCTCCGGCCGACTAGGCGGGGCCGATATGTCCCGCAAGGATCAGGGGATGGAGGGCCGCGTACCGCTGCATACCCTCAAGGCGGACATAGACTACGGCACCGCCGAGGCCCGTACCACGCTGGGGATCATCGGTGTTAAGGTATGGCTCTACAAGGGTGACCGTATCCTGGAACAGCCCGCGTCCGTCGAGCGCCGCCGTCCCAAGCGGGAAGCCGGCGAGGCGGCGCCGGGGGCTAAGGCAGGCCGGCGTGCCCCCGCTGCCGATCCTGCCGCTCCGGCTGAGCCTGCCCCGTCCACAGCGGCGGAGGGCGCGGAGCCGCAACCCGAACCTGAGCCTGAGCCTGAGGCTAAGCCCGATGCTACAACCTAGACGCACCAAGTACCGTAAGACCCAGCGCGGCCGCCGCGCTGGCCGCGCCAACACCGGCAACACCGTGGCCTTCGGCGACTTCGGTCTCCAGGCCCTGGGCACGTGCTGGATGACCGCTCGCCAGATAGAGGCCGGGCGGCGGGCCATCACCCGCTACGTCCGTCGTGGAGGCAAGCTATGGATCCGCGTCTTCCCTGACAGGCCGGTCACCAAGAAGCCTCTGGAGACGCGCCAGGGCTCGGGCAAGGGCCCGGTGGAGTTTTGGGTCGCTACCGTAAAGCCGGGTCGCATCATATATGAGATCGCAGGAGTGCGTGAGGAGAGCGCCCGCGAGGCGATGCGCCTCGCCGCTCACAAACTGCCGATACCCACCCGTTTCGTGACGCGAGAGGTGGCTCTGTAGAGGCATCAAAATGGCGAAGAAACTCAAGACCAAGACGCAAGAGATACGCAAGCTCTCGGAGGTCGACCTGGCCAAGGAGCTGGAGGAGGCGCATCGACGCCTGTTCTCCCTGCGACTCCAGAGGGAGACCCGCCAGCTTCCCAACCACCGGGAGCTGCCCAAGGTGAAGCGTCTCATCGCGCGGCTTAAGACGATCCAGCGAGAGCGGCAGATGGTCGCCAGGGAGGGACGCTAGGTATGGCCCAGGGGAGCTATGGCGGCCGCAAGATCCGTGAGGGGACCGTGGTGTCCGACAAGATGGACAAGACGGTTGTCGTTGCCGTGGAGACAAGGGTGCGACATCCTCTCTACAAGAAGATCGTCAGGCGGCTCCGCCGACATCTGGCTCACGATGAGACCAACGACGCCAAGCTGGGCGATGTGGTTCGCATCGTGGAGTCACGGCCCTACTCCCGACGCAAGCGCTGGCGGCTGGCCGAGGTACTGGTTCGCGTCGAGCGTCCGGAGGTGGCCGCGCGCGACGTCGACCTAGAGATGCTGGGCGAGGTGAAGCCGGAGCAGGAAGAGGAAGAGGCCGAGGTCCCCGCGGAAACCGTCGCTGAGGAGGCCGCGCCTGAGGGTGAGGCCGAGGTGCCTGCCCAGGCTCCTGAAGAAGTCCCGCCGGTGGAGCAGCTGGTGACCGCGCCGGAGACTGCGGAAGCCAAAGAAGCCGCCGTTGCCCCTGAGCCGGAGGCCCAGGCCGAGGCGCAGGCAGAGCAAGTCCCTGAGGCCGCTGCGGAGCCCGAGGCCGAGGCTCAGGTGGAGGAGGCCCCGGAGGCCGAGGCAGAGGACCAGCCGGAGGAGAGCACAGAAGCCGTTGCCGAAGAGCCGGAGGCCGAGGAGAAGGAGCGATCATCGTGATCCAGTCTCAGTCTCGCCTCCGCGTTGCCGACAACTCCGGTGCTCGCCAGGTGATGTGCATACGGGTGCTGGGCGGCTCTAGACGACGCTACGGCCGTGTGGGTGATATCATTGTCGCCTCCGTCAAACAGGCCGCCCCCGGCGGCGGTGTCAAGAAGGGCGACGTCGTGCGCGCTGTGGTGGTGCGCGTGGCCCAGCCCTACCGGCGCGATGACGGCTCCTACATCCGTTTCGACGACAACGCCGCCGTCATCCTCTCCGACGTCTTCAACCCGCAGGGTACCCGCATCTTCGGCCCCGTTGCCCGCGAGCTGCGGGAGCGCAACTTCATGAAGATCGTCTTCCTGGCCGCGGAGGTGCTGTAGGATGCAGCGGGTGAAGAGAGACGACACCGTCTGCATCGCCAAGGGCAAGGACCGGGGCAGGACCGGCACCGTGCGGATCGTCATCCCCAAGAAGAATCGCGTCATCGTCAGCGGGATCAACGTGGTGAAGCGGCATATGCGGCCTCGGGGGCCTCAGCAACCCGGCGGCATCGTCGAACGAGAAGCGCCCATCCCCTTGGCTAACGTCCGGCCGCTCTGCCCGTCCTGCAACCAGGCGGTCCGCGTCGGCTTCCGCGTCCTGGCGGACGGCCGCAAGGTGCGCTACTGTAAGAAGTGCGACGCTAATTTCGACTGAGGATAGGCGGAAGATGGTACCCAGGCTCAAGGAGAGATATCGAGAAGAGGTTGTGCCGGCCCTGATGAAAGAGTTCGGCTATAGAAACGTCATGGAGGTGCCCCGGCCTGAGAAGATGACCGTCAACGTGGGCCTGGGGGAGGCGGTGGCGGACGCCAAAGCTCTGGACTCCGCCTCCAACGATGTGGCGGTGATCACCGGACAGAGGCCGGTGATCACACGCGCCAAGAGGTCCATCTCCAACTTCAAGGTACGCGCTGGCATGCCGATCGGCGTCATGGTCACCGTGCGAGGGGGACGTATGTGGGAGTTCATGGACCGGCTCGTGAACGCTGCCCTCCCCCGCATCCGTGACTTCCAGGGTGTCTCCCCCAACTCCTTTGACGGCCGCGGCAACTTCAGCATCGGCATCCGGGAGCAGCTCATCTTCCCCGAGATCGAGTACGATAAGATCGACCGCATCCGGGGGCTCCAGGTCAATATCATCACTACAGCCACGACCGACGAGGAGGCCAAGCGGCTGTTGGAGTTCTTAGGAGTGCCCTTCGCGCGGCATTAGGGGAAAAGCAGTGACACGTAAGGCCCTGTACGAGAAGACGTTCCGCAAGAAGCCGAGGTTCGCCGTGCGGCACCGCAACCGCTGCCACCGTTGCGGCAGGCCGCGAGCCTACTTGCGTGCCTTCGGCCTCTGCCGCATCTGCTTCCGGCAGCTCGCCCTCTTGGGACAGCTGCCCGGGGTCAAGAAGTCCAGTTGGTAGCCACAGGAACCATGATTACAGACCCGATTGCCGACATGCTCACCAGGATACGGAACGGCCTTGTCGCCGGACACGACTTCACCGACGTGCCCGCGTCCAAGCTCAAGGTATCCCTGGCCGAGACCCTCAAGAGGGAGGGGTTTATCCGCGGCTTCGAGGTGCTTCAGGATGGGGCGAAGCGGACTATCCGCATACAGCTCGCCTACGCAGACAAACGAGAGCCGGTGATTGCCGGCCTCCAGCGGGTGAGCAAGCCCGGGCTCAGGGTATACGTCCGGAAGCGCGAGACGCCGCGGGTTTACGGGGGCCTTGGCGTAGCCATCATTTCCACGTCTCAGGGCCTCCTCACCGGTCGAGAGGCGCGCCGTCGAGGCCTCGGCGGCGAGGTCATCTGCTACGTGTGGTGAGGGATAGAGCAATGGAACAGAGCAGCAATCGAGCAAGAGAGATTGGTCCTTCGCTCATATGCTCTATTGCCCCAGGGCCGAGGGGGGAGGTGAGGCCGTGTCCCGCGTAGGCAAGATGCCAATAGCCGTGCCCAAGGGGGTGGACGTACGCATGGAGGGCGTGCGCATCATCGTCAAGGGTCCCAAGGGTGAGCTGAGCCGCGACCTGGATCCCGATATGGACATCGAACTGAGCGACGGTGTTCTTACCGTGAAGCGGCCCAGCGATCAGCCCCGACATCGCTCGGCCCACGGGCTGACCCGCACCCTGATCCAGAATATGGTCACCGGCGTCAGCGATGGGTTCACCAAGGCGCTGGAGCTTCAAGGGGTAGGCTACCGAGCCCAGATGCAGGGGCCCAATCTGGTGCTGGCCGTGGGGTATTCAAGACCGGTGGAACTGACACCGCCCCCGGGCATAGAGTTCGAGGTGGAGGGCACCTCCCGGGTCACAGTGAAGGGCATCAGCAAGGAGGACGTGGGCCAGGCCGCCGCCGACGTTCGCAAGGTGCGGCCGCCGGAGCCTTACAAGGGCAAGGGCATCCGCTATG
>CAYFYG010000095.1:0-13431 GCA_964347225.1 uncultured Dehalococcoidia bacterium
GAAGCCGTGCTGCCGATAGACGACCTTCTGGAGGGCCTTGTCCATGCCCACGGCGCTGGCCATGACGCCAGCGCCGACGTAGGGGACGTCGGCCAGCTCGAGGAACCCCTGGAGGGTGCCATCCTCGCCGTTGGTGCCGTGGATGAGTGGGAAGGCGACATCCACTCGGCGGAGGGTACCCAGCGCCTGGGTGCGGTGAAGGATGCCCTGGCCCAGCGGCTCCTCCAGGGCGCGAAATCTCTCAGAGCGGATGCTCATGAGGGCGCGCTCCGTTTCGGCCGGCGTCAGCCACGTGCCCTGCTTGGTGACGGCGATGGGCACAGCCTGGAAGCGGGCCGTGTCCAGGGCAGCCATGACGGCCTGGGCGGACACCACGGACACCTCATGCTCAGCGGAGCGGCCGCCGAATAGGATGCCGACCTTGAGACGCTTGCTGGCCATCAGCGCTCTCCCACCACTGCCACTTCGTTCTCCAGTTCGATGCCGAAGCGCTCCTGCACCCGCGAGCGGGCCAAGTCCATAAGGGCGAGGACATCGGCAGCTTTGGCGCCACCCAGGTTGAGGAAGAAGTTGGTGTGCTGGTGCGAGATCTGGGCGTCGCCGATACGGTGGCCGCGCAGACCCGCCTGGTCGATGAGCCACCAGGCGGGATGCTCCGCCGCATTTTTGAACATCGAGCCGGCGCTGCGACCGCGGGGTTGGGCAGCCACGCGGCGGGCGTCCAGCTCGCGCACGCGGGCACGCAGGGCGGCGGGATCGTCCCTCTGGACAGCCAGTTCCAGGGAAAGGATTACGTGTCCCCGCAGGGGAGCGTGCTTGAAGGCGCTGTTGCGGTAGCCCAGGGCCAGCTCCTCCGGCCGCATCTCCAGGATGCCGTTGGCCGGGTCCACCACGCGGACCCCCTTGAGGTTGTCGAGGAGAGAGTGACCGTAGGCGCCGGCGTTGTAAACGACGGCGCCGCCCAGGGTGCCGGGGATGCCGCAGGCCCACTCCAGGCCGGCGTAGCCGGCGAAGGCGAGGCGGCGGGCGAGAGCGGCCAGGCTGACGCCGCTGGCGGCCCGCACTTTGGAGCCGGCGCCGTTGGGGACGGGGCCCTGCACTTGGTCGGTGGCGTTCTCGATGACGAGACCGCGAATGCCGCTGTCCAGGACGATGACGTTGGAGCCGGCACCCAGGATGGACATCGGGACGTCGTGCTGGCGGGCGGCTCGCAGGGCGGCACGCAGGTCCTCCTCCGTGCGGGCGGCGAAGTAGACGTTGGCGGGCCCGCCGATGCCGATGGTGGTGTGGCGGGAGAGCGGCTCGTCCAAGAGGACGGGCCCCAGCGCTCTCAGTTCGGTTAGGAATGCCTCGTTCATCGCGTCTTGAGGGCCTCCAGGACCATGGGGCCGACCTTCTCGACGTCGCCGGCGCCGATGGTGAAGAAGATGTCTCCACGCTGCAGCAGTTGGGCCACAGCCTCTGCCGACTGCTTGAGGTCGCCGGCGTAGCGGGCGGCGGGCTGTGTGATCTCGGGGGCGAGTTGCTCGGCGCTCATGCCGGCGGACGGCTCCTCGCGGGCGGCGTAGGTCTCGGCGATAAGGAGGACATCGCAATCGGCGAAACAGGTGCGGAAACCGTCTAGGAGGTAGCGGGTGCGGGTGTAGGTGTGGGGCTGGAACAGGCAGACCAGGCGACGTGCGGGGAAGCGCTGGCGGGCGGCGGCAAGGGTGGCCCGCACCTCGGTGGGGTGGTGGGCGTAGTCGTCCATGACGGTGACGCCGGCAACTTCGCCGATTCGCTGGAAGCGGCGACGAACGCCCTGGAACTCGGCCACTGACCGACGCAGGGCCTCCAGCGGCAGGCCCAGGATGCTCCCCACAGCTATCGCCCCCAGGGCGTTGCTCACGTTATGGGTTCCCGGCAGTCGCGTCTCGAAGGTAGAGTAGACCTGCTTGCCGCATTTTACCACAAAAGTATACCCGTCTACACCCTTTCTCGAAATATTTTCCGCCCGCCATTGGGCGGAGGGATGGAAACCGTAGGAGGCGACGTGGACGGGGGGTTGCACGTCGCCTCCTACGACCTGGGGGAGCATGGCCCGCAGTGCAGAGTCATCTCCGCAGGCCACGATGTAGCCGTCTGGTTTGACTTGGGAAAGGAACCGGCGGAAGGTATCCAGGAGCCCCTCGTAGGAGCCGTAGATGTCGAGGTGGTCCGGCTCCACGTTGGTGACGAGGGCGATGTCCGGGTGGTAGTTGAGGAAGGCGGCATCGAACTCGTCCGCCTCTACTACGAAGTCGGGGCCGTCTCCCGGCAGGGCGTTGGTCTCCAGGTTGAGCATCTCGCCGCCCACCATGAAGGTAGGGGAACGGTCCGCCTGCCACAGCATGAAGGCGATGAGGGAGGAAGTCGTGGTCTTGCCGTGGCTGCCGGCGACGGCGATGGCCCGCTTGCCCTCCATGAGGCGGGCGACCATCTCGGCCCTCTTGATGGTGGGGAGGCCCCGGCGGTGTGCCTCTGCCAGCTCTGGGTTGTCCTCAGGGGCGGCGGAGGTGTAAACTACCATCTCCGCCTCGCCCAGGTGGGTGGCATTGTGGCCGCGGCTCACGGTGACGCCCATCGCCTCGAGGCGCTCTGTGAGCGGTGTCAGGTAGAGGTCGGAGCCGGAGATCGTGTGGCCGCGGGCGAGGAGGACCTGGGCAATAGCGGACATGTGGATGCCGCCCACGCCCACCAAGTGCACCCGCTGCGGTATCGCTTCCACGGCCGTCCTCATGTTCCCGTCGTTTCGCTGGCGGAGGACAGGCCCAGGATGAGCCTGGCGATGTCGCGGGCCGCCTCTGGCCGGGCCAGCCGGCGTGAGGCCTGGCTCATCGCTTCCAGTCGGGCGTCATCGTGCAGGAGGCCGCCGACAAGGGAGAGCATCGATCCCAAGTCGTGATCCTCTAGAACCACAGCGGCACCGTTGTCCGCCAGGTGGCGTGCGTTGAGCCGCTGGTGGGCACCGGCGTACGGGTAGGGGACGAGCACGGCCGGCAGGCCGACGGCAGGGAGCTCCCCCAGGACGGAGGCGCCGGCACGACAGAGGGCCAGATCAGCTGCAGCCATCGCCCAGGGAAACTCCTCGTGCAGGTAGCCGTGCACGTGGTAACGGGAACGGAGTTTGCCCGGCAACTCCTTCGCCAGTCCGGCAAGCCACTGCTCGTCGTCGAGGCCGCTAACGTGGATTACCTCACATAACTCTAGAAGCCCGCGCAGGTTGTCTGCCACTGCCTGGTTGATGCTATGCGCCCCCTGGGAGGCGCCGGCGACGAACAGCACTTTGCCTTCCGGATCCAGGCCGAGGCGCCGCCGGCCCTCCGGTCTGCTAACCTGCCAGAACTCCTCCCGCACCGGGTAGCCGGTGATCACGGCCTTGCCGTGGGGGAGCCTGCGCAGCGATTCGGGGGCGGTGGCGGCGATGCTGCTGGCGAGGCGCGCGATGGCCCGGACGGCCCAGCCGGGGTAGACGTCGGGGAGGTAGAGGGCGATGGGGATGCTGCGGGAGCGGGCAGCCAGGGCCACGGGGAAGCTCGTGTAGCCGCCGGTGGACAGCACCACTTGAGCGTCAAAGTCCGACAAAGCTTGTCGGGCCTGGCCGACGCCCCTGGCCATGCGCGCCGCGTTGCGGGCCAGTTGCCAGGGGTTGCGGCCGCGGATGGGGCCGGAGGAGACGAAGTGCAACGGTATGTCAGCCCGCTGCATCAGGTCTACCTCGGCGCCCTCCTGCGCGCCGAGGTAGAGGGGCTCAAGCTTGGCGCTGTCGGCCAATTCGCGCCGGAGGGCGGCGGCGATGACGAGGGCGGGGTACACGTGGCCGCCAGTGCCGCCGCCGCAAAGGGCCAGCCTCATGCCGGTTGCCTCCCCACGGTCTGACCGCGCCGGGCGTAGCGGCGGCCGCCGGCCTTGGGCCGCTCACCGTAGCGGCGGTCGTGGCCATATCGCGATAGGCTGAGGAGGATGCCGGCACCGGCCATGACGGCCACCAGGGCGGAGCCGCCGTAGCTGAGGAAGGGGAGCGGCACCCCGGTCAGGGGGATGGAGCGGGTGATGCCGCCCACGTTGATGAGCGTCTGGTAAGCGATCCAGCTGAGGATTCCTACCCCCAGCAGGGTGCCGAAGTGATCCCGAGAGGCCAGCGTGGTCTTGAGGGCGCGGTAAACGAAGAAGGCGAACAGGCTGAGGACGCCGAGGAGGCCGATCAACCCCAACTCCTCGCCAACGATGGCGAAGACGCCGTCCGTGTGGGCGCCGGGGACGTAGAAGAACTTCTGACGGCTGACCCCCCAGCCCAGGCCGGTGACGCCGCCGCTGCCCAGGGCGATGAGGAGTTGGAGGATGTGGAAGCCGCTGCCCTGAGGGTCCGTCTCGGGGGAGACGAAAGAGCCGATGCGATCCAGGCGGTAGTCCTGGGCTAGGATCATCACATAGCTGACGAGGCCGCCGCTGACCAGGAGCAGGGGCAGGTGGGTGAGGGGCGCGCCCGCGATGAAGAAGAGGGTGCTGGTGGTGAGGACAATGATGATGGCTGTGCCCATGTCCGGCTCGACGATGACCAGGCCGCCGACCACGCTGACCATGAGCACGAAAGGCACGAGCCCCAGGGTGAACTTGTTGATGTTCTCGCGGCGGCCAGCCAACCAAGCCGAGATGTAGATGATGACGGCCAGCTTGGCGAACTCGCTGGGCTGGAAGGTGACGGGGCCAAGCTCGAGCCAGCGTCTGGCCCCATTGCGCTCAACGCCGATGCCGGGGACGAGCACGGCCAGCAGGCCGAGAAGGGCCAGCACCATCATCGGCGCGGCGAGGTGGCGCAGCTGGTGGTAGTCCAGCCGCATGAAGTACACGAGCGCCGCCAGGCCGGCGACGGCGTAGATGCCCTGTCGCACGATGAAGTGGTTGGCGTCACCGTACTCCAGATAGCTCACGGCGAAGCTGGCCGTGTAGACGGTGAGAAGGCCGGCCAGCAGGAGCATGGCGGTAGCCACCAGCAGGAGGTAGTCCGGCTGGCCCGGGCGCAGACGGCCGCTCTCTAGGACAGCGATGGCTGTACCTCCTTCGCGTACTGGCCGACCAAGGAGCGGAAGTGCTCGCCACGGCGCTCGAAGTTGTCGTAGGCGTCGAAGCTGGTGCAGGCGGGGGAAAGGAGGACGGCGTCGCCGGGCCGGGCGTAGCGGCGGGCGGCCTCGAAGGCCTCGGGCAGGCCAGCGACGCGGACGATGCGGACTCCCTTGGCCGCCGCTCCGGCCGCTTCCTCCCTTAGAGCCTCCGCCAGCTTCGGTGCTGACTCCCCGAAAAGGATGACGGCGCGGCATCCGCCTGAGGCGGACTCTCGGGCCAGCTCCTCCAGCGGCAGGTGTTTGTCGCGGCCACCCAAGAGGAGCACCAAGGGTTGCTGGAAGGAGCGGATGCCCGCCAGGGTGCGCTCGGGCGTGGTGGCGATGCTGTCGTTGTAATAGTCGGCGCCGTCCAGGGTTGCCACATGCTCCAGGCGGTGGGGGGCGCCGGCGAACGATTCCACGGCGAAGGCGATGGCCTCCGGCGTGACGCCGCAGGCGGAGGCCACAGCGGCGGCGGCCACGGCGTTCTGCTGGTTGTGGCGGCCGCGCAGGCGCAGGGAGCTGGGTGGGAACAGGGGCTCGTCGTAGCGACCGCGGCGGAAGCGGGCTTGGCCGTCGCGGACGTAGACGCCGTCGCCAGGTATCTGGTCGCCCAGGCTGAACCAGACCCGCGCCCCTCGGGCCTCCGCGCCCATGGCCCGCGTCTCCGCGTCGTCATAGTTGAAGACGGCCACGTCTTCCGGCGTCTGGAACCGGTAGACGTTGCGCTTGAGGTCGCGGTACTGCTCCCAGGGGAAGCGGTCGAGGTGGTTGGGGGTGACGTTAAGGAGGCAGGCCACATGGGGGCTGCGGGTGGCCATCTGGAGCTGGGTATGGCTTATCTCCAGCACTACCCAAGTGTAGGTGCGGACATCCGATATGTGGTCCAGCAGGCCGACGCCGATGTTGCCGCCCACGAACACCGGCTTCTCATCGGCGCGGAACATCTCGCCCAGGAGGGCGGTGGTGGTGGTCTTGCCGCTGGAGCCGGTGATGCCGACGATAGGTCCCGGGCAGAGTTCCATGAACAGCGTGAGCATGGACCAGACGGGAATGCCGAGGCGGCGGGCCTGGTTCAGGCCGGGCAGGTCCATGGGCACGCCTTGGGACACGAAGACGGCGTCGGCGTCGGTGACCGCCCGAGGGTCATTCGCGCCCAGGGAAAAGTGAACGGACAGGTCGGCCACCTGCTGGACGCGTTCGGCCAGGCGCTCGCGTGGCTTGGCGTCGCTGACGGTGACCCGGGCGCCGCGGGAGGCGAGGTAGCGGACGGTGTCCACCCCCTCCAGTCCCAGGCCCACGACGGTGACCTGCTTGTCGGCGAAGTCCAGATCGATCAGGCGGTTCAGGTTCATGCTAGACCTCCATCGCCAGAATCGTGCCCACAACTGCACCCAAGATGCCGATGAGCCAGAATCGCTGCACCACCTGGGGCTCGCTCCAGCCCAGCTTCTCGAAGTGGTGGTGCAGCGGTGCCATGCGAAAGATGCGCTTGCCGCCGGTCAGGCGGTAGTAGCCCACTTGAAGGACGTCGGATGACCCCTCGAGGACGAAGACGGCGCCGATGAGGGGGAGGATCAGCCACTGGCCGGTCATGAAAGCGGCGGTGGCCAGGCCGCCGCCCAGGGCCAGGGCACCGGTGTCGCCCATGAACAGTTGGGCCGGGTGACTGTTGTACCAGAGGAAGCCCAGGACCGCCCCGGCCACGGTGAAGCAGAAGGTGGCTAGGAAGGTCTGATCCTGGATAAGGGCGATGATGCCGTAGGCGCCGAAGGCGACGGCCGAAGTGCCGGCGGCGAGGCCGTCCAAGCCATCGGTGACGGCGACGCCGCCCGCGGTCAGGACGATGACGCCCACCGCGATAGGGATGTACCAGGCCTCGAGGTCATAGCGCCCGGCGTAGGGGACGTTGGCTGCGCTCAGCTCCAGCCCCTCATAGAGGCCGAAGGCGGCGGCGATGCCGATGGCGACGAAGGCGATGAACTTCACCCTCTTGTTGAGGGCGGCCCGAACACGGTCCTGGAGAGATCCCAGGTCGTCCAGGAAGCCCAGGGCGCCCAGCGCTGCCATGACCGCCAAAGGGAGGCCGATGGATTGGCGCCCGACCAGGTTGGCGGCGACGCTGAAACCGATGACCGCGGCCAGGATGAGGAGACCGCCCATGGTGGGCGTGCCAGCCTTAACCTGATGGCTTTCCGGCCCCCAGTCGCTGATCTGCTTGCCCACCTTCAGGCGGCGCAGCAGCTCCAGGAAGGGCCTTCCCGCTGCCACCGTCGCTGCCAACGTCATCGCTCCCACGCTCAAGGCATAGATCATGGCGCCACCAGGGCGTCGACTACGGACTCCAATCCCACGGCTCGCGAGGCCTTAACCAGCAGGTAGTCGTCGGGTTGCAGCTCGTCGCGGAGAAGGGGTGCCGCTTCCTCGGTCGAACTCAGGAATCGGATATCGGCTGCTCCGGTCGTCCGGGCCGCCTCGTAGAGCGGCCGCGCCCGCTCTCCGAGGACGAGGACGAGGTCGGCGCGGGCGGCAGCGCGCTCGCCCACTTGGCGGTGCCCCTCCTCCTCAGTGGCGCCCAGCTCTCGCATCTCGCCCAGGAGGGCGATGCGGCGGCCCGGTAGCTCCCCCAGAAGGTCCAGGGCGGCCAGCATGGACTGAGGGCTGGCGTTGTAGCTGTCGTCCAGGATTGTGGCGCCGTTGGGGCCGGCGAGGACGCGCAGGCGCAGCTCGGGGCGGGCCTGCTGCAAGGCGGCGGCGGCTTCGGTCAGTGTCATGCCCTCGGCCAGCCCGACGGCGGCTGAGGCCAGGGCTGGGTAGAGGTGATGGCGGCCGGGCAGGTGTGCCTCCACGTCTGCTGAGACTCCGTCGTAAGTGACGCGGAAGGAGATGCCGTCCAGACCGCGGCTGGCGAGATCGTCGCCCCGGACGTGGCACTGCTGGGACTGACCGTAAAGGAGGACGCGTGCCTTCGTGCGCGAGGCCATGGCGGCTACGTGGGGGTCGTCCCCGTTGAGTACGGCCGCGCCGTCTGGGGGCAGGGCGTCCACCAGCTCCGCCTTGGCGGCGGCGATAGCGCTGACAGAGCCCAGCCGCTCCAGGTGCACGGGGCCCACGTTGGTGACGACGCCGATCCGGGGCCGGGCGATGCGGCAGAGAAGGTCGATCTCGCCGGGGCCGTACATCGCCATCTCCAGGACGGCGCGCTGGTGTTCAGCAGTTAGTTCGAGCAGGGTGAGGGGCAGGCCGATCTCCGTGTTCAGGTTGGCGGGGCTCTTGAGCACCCGCCAGCGGGTGCCGAGAACGGCGGCGATGAGTTCCTTGCAGGTGGTCTTTCCGACGCTGCCGGTGACCCCCACTACGCGCGCGTCGTGGCGGGCGCGCCAGTGGGTGGCCAGCTGCTGAAGGGCGGAGAGGCAATCGCTGACTTGGAAGACGGCCACGTCCGGCGGAGCCTCTAGGGGGCGCTCCACCACCAGGCCCGTCGCTCCCCTGGCCAGGGCGTCCTGAACGAAATCGTGGCCGTTGCGGAGCTCGCCGCGGAGGGCGAAGAAGAGGTCGCCCGGCTGGACCTGCCGGGAGTCGATGACGGCGCGGTTGAAGGCGCGGTCGGCGGGGCCGCGCCCGGCCACCAGGAGTTCAGCCGTCCCCTCAACTACTCTGTCCACCGCCAGCAACCTTCCAGATACTAACCGATCATCTGATCTCTGAAACGAGGGCGGGCTCCTGGGGTGGGATCTTGAAGTAGGCCAGCGCTGCCTGGACGATACGTTGGAAGGCGGGGGTGGCCACGACGGTGCCCCAGGGTACGCCTTTCGGTTCGTCGATCTTCACCATCACCATGAGCTGAGGGTCCTCCAGCGGGGCAACCCCCATGAAGGACGAGATGTATGCGGTGTCCTTGTAGCCGCCGTCCCCGGAGACGATGTTGGCCGTGCCGCTCTTGGCGCCCACCGTGTAACCCTGGACGTCGAGCGAACTGGCCGGGATTCCTTCGACTACAACGCCCATCATGTCCAGCAGGGTGCGGGCGGTGTCGGGGCTGATCACCTGTCGGATCACCTCTGGCTGGGTGCGCCGGGAGCCGCTAGGGCTGATGATCTCCTTGACCAGCATCGGTTTCATGAGCTGACCGTCGCTGGCGATGGCGGCGATGGCCATGGCCATCTGGAGGGGCGTGACGCTGATCCCCTGGCCGAAGCTGTTGGTGGCCATGTCCACGGGCCGCCAGCTGTCGGGGTTGTTATCGGGGGTGCGGACGTGGCCGCTGACCTCGCCGCCAAGGCCGGAGCCGGTGGGCTCGGCGAAGCCGAAGCGGAGTACGTAGTCGTAGAAGCGATTGGGGCCCACCTCTTGGGCCAGCCAGGCGGCGCCGGTGTTGAGACTCTTGGCCAGGATCTGGGTTACGGTTTGAGACCCGTTAGCACTCAGGTCCCAGTTGCGAATGATCCAGCCGCCGATGTGGAAAACTCCCTCGTCATACCACCAAGTGTCGGGGCTCACCAGGCCCAGGTCGAGGGCGGCGGCAGTGGTGATCAGTTTGAACACAGAACCAGGCTCGTATTCGTCGGTGATGGCACGGTTGCGGAATAGGGCCAACTTGGACTCGTCGCTGAGGTCGAGGGTGGTGAGGTCGAAGGTGGGGCGGCTGGCCATGGCCAGGATCTCGCCCGTCTTCGGCTGGACGACGATGATGTTGCCGCCTTTGGCTCGGTGCTCCTTGATGGCCCGATCCAGCTCTTTCTCCGCCAGGCGCTGGATGAAGCGGTCGATGGTGAGAACTACGTCGGAGCCGGGGAGAGGGGGCAGCTCGCTGCGATCGCCCAGCGCGATCTGGTTGCCCAGGCCATCGCGTTCGAAGACGAGGGTGCCACGGGAGCCGCCGATGATCCCCTCTAGGTCCGCTTCCAGCCCGGTGAGGCCTACGTTGTCCCGTCCCACGAAGCCGATGAGCTGTGCGGCCAGGTTGCCCTCTGGGTAGAGGCGGGCGCTGCTGGGCAGCAGGCGCACGCCGGGGAGGTTCAGTTCCCGGATGCGGGATGCTTCGTCGTAGCCGAGCCCACGGGCGACGGCGATCTCGTATATTGTGGCTCCCTGTACTGCGACCACCATGTCTTTGGGATCGCCGTCCGTGATGGTGGCGATGGCGGCAGCAGCCCTGTTCGCGTCCACGGGGTCCTTCCAGGTCTCTACCTCAGCCATGACGTCGTAGGTTTCTTTGCTGGCGGCCAGGGGGTATCCGTTGCGGTCCAGCAGTGCACCGCGGCGGCCGGTCACCGTCTCCTGGGCCACGTGGATGTTGCGCGCTTCCGCGGCGTAGCGATCGTGGTCTACGATCTGAAGCTGCACCAGACGGGCGACGAGGGCCAGTGCCGCTACGGCGATGAGGGCCACCACGGCCCCCAAACGCCAGTTCACGCCACGCTTGGGCGACGCCAATCCACTCCTCCCCTATGGTATGGGCAGCCAGTCCAGCAGTTGCTCCCAGATGGCGGGCTCACTTTGTCCTTCTTCTGGAGCGGATGGCGAGTAGCGGCTGGGGAGCCTGCGCCGCTCCGGCGGCTCCGCCGCGACAGTGATGTAGCGGCTCTCCGTGGGCTCCACCATCTTGAGATCGGTCTTGGCCGCTGTCTCGATGCGCTCCAGGCTGGCCATCGTGGTCACTTCCAGTTCCTTTTCCTGAATGCGCGCTTGCCAGTCGTCCCGCTGCTGCTGCAGGTGGTGAACGTTACCGTTGGTGATGGTGGCTATGCTGGACTGGATCAGTGGCAGGAGAGCGGCGGTGCCGATGACCAGGGCGCTGATGATGAGCAGAGTGGGCAGGCTGGGCGAGCGCAGGAACTCTGGCAGGAGATGTCGCTCCCTCTTCTGTATCGTGGCCAAGTGTTCCTCCTACAGCTTCTCTGCCGCCCGCAGGCGGGCGCTGCGGCTGCGCCGGTTGACGGCAACCTCCTCTGCCGAGGGGCGCACGGCGCCCCTGGCGACCTCCCTAAGGCTGGCGCGGTGGTCGCACGTGCAGGACGGCGCCTGCGGCGGGCAGACGCAGTCGCGGCACTCACGGCGGATGAACTGCTTGACGATGCGGTCCTCCAGCGAGTGGAAGGCGATGACCACCAGCCTCCCGCCGTGGCCCAGCACCTGGACGGCCTGCTCCAGGGCGGAGGCCAGGGCGCCTAGTTCGTCGTTGACGGCGATGCGCAGGGCCTGAAAGGTGCGGGTGGCTGGGTGGATGCGGCGGTGGGGGCCGCCCACAGCCCGGGACACCACGGCGGCGAGTTGCGTCGTCGTGGCGATAGGGCGGGCGGCGACGATGGCTCGGGCGATGCGCCGGCTGGCTGGCTCCTCGCCGAACCGCCAGATGACGTCGGCGAGATTGGCTTCACGATAGGTATTGACCAGCTCGTGGGCGGTGAGGGTCTGGCTGTCGTTGAAGCGCATGTCCAGGGGTGCTTCCACCTGGAAGCCGAAGCCGCGCTCCTCGTCGGCGAGCTGGTACGACGACAGGCCCAGGTCGAACAAAGCGCCGTGCACGGGCACGAAGTCCGCCTTCTGGCAGACAGATGCCAGGTCGCGGAAGTTGGTCTGGACGAGCAAGGTCGAGTCGGCGAAGGGTTGGAGACGGCCGCGGGCGGTCTCCAGGGCGTCGGCGTCGGCGTCGATGCCGAGGAGCAGACCGCCGGGGGCGGCGGCCTCCAGAATGGCCAAGGAGTGGCCGCCGCCGCCCACCGTGCAGTCTACATATCGGCCGCCGGGCTGGACAGCCAGGTAATGCAGCACCTCGTCCGCCATAACTGGAGCGTGTTTCTGGGTCGCGTTGGGGGGCAAGATTGCAACCACCTCCCTTATTCCAGCGACTCCAGTTCGGCGGCGTAGGCCTCTTCCACCTGTTGCAGCTCCTGCTGCCAGCGGTCGCGGTTCCATAGCTCTAGACATTCGCGGCGACCGTTGATGATGACCGCCCCGTTGAGCTGGGCGGCCTCACGGAGCTGTGCCGGAATCAGGATGCGACCCTGACGGTCCAGCTCGGCGTCCCAGGACCGGGCGAAGAAGCCGCGGCGCAACCGCCGACCTTTGAGGCGCGTCGCGGGCTTCGCCGTCACTAAATTGGCCATGTCATCAAAGCCCTGCGAGGTGTATATCTCCACGCAGGCCTCCGGGCTGAGGGTGAGCACTACTCCCTCAGCGAACTCGTGGCGGTAGCGGGCGGGTATGGCCACGCGACCGCGGTCGTCCACCGTATGTTCGTAAGTGCCTCTGAAGGCCATAACCGTGTTTTCCCCTTCTGTGGAAGGGATGTCTGTGCTAATATGGGCCTGCCCGCTGCCGGGCAGGCGTGGGCGTGCCAAGAATGGGAGAAGCCCCCACTCCTCCCCACTTCGTCCCATAGCATACCATCGGCGGGGGTCTTGTCAAGTGCTTATGCAATACTTTCCCCACCGTTTTCAGAATTCGTCTCTCCTCAGGTATGTCTTTCCAGGTCGGCATCCTCGTCATCTCCGATAAGGGGGCGCGGGGCGAGCGCGAGGATACTTCCGGCGCCGCCATCCGCGAGATGGTCTCCGCTCTCGACGGGACGGTGGCCCGCTACGTGGTGATCCCCGACGACCGCGCTGCCATCTCCCAGCGGTTGATCGACTGGGCGGACGGCGGCGATGTTGACCTCATCGTCACCACCGGCGGCACCGGCCTGGGGCCACGGGACGTCACGCCGGAGGCCACCCGCCAGGCCATCGACTATGAGGCGCCAGGGTTGGCTGAGGCGATGCGGCTGGAGGGGCTGAAGCACACGCCGATGGCCATGCTGAGCCGCGCCGTGGCCGGCGTACGCGGCCGGACGCTGATCGTGAACCTACCGGGGAGCCCCCGCGGCGTCCGCGAGAACCTTTCCGTGCTGCTGCCCGTGTTGCCCCACGCACTGGAGATCCTGCGGGGGCGGACCGAGCACGGGGGCTAAATGTCTGCGGCCCGTCGCGGCGGCGGGTGGGGAGAAATGGGGACGATTTCAGGCTGGAAGGGGGCCGACTGTCTCTCTGGTCGGACCCGTGACCTTCTCTGGCCCGCGCTCGCTCTCCCTGCGGGATGGGGGCTCGTGGATGCGGGCTGAGGAGGGAAGCACGGACACTCCGCCGGCGAGGCGGCTTGGGAGGAGAGGGCTGGCGGGGTTGGCAGCGGAGGTCGCGCTGATCGGGGTCGCCCTTCCTCTGTACTACCTGGTGCGCGGCTTGAGCCACGAGCGGGTTGCCGTTGCCTTCGACCACGCAAACCAGCTCATCGACCTGGAGAAGGCCCTCGGCATATTCTGCGAGGCTGATCT
>CAYFYG010000096.1:0-7588 GCA_964347225.1 uncultured Dehalococcoidia bacterium
TCGTCCCGCCCGCCCACCCCTAAGGTGTGACCTTAGAATCCGGCCACCCCATCCCGTCGACGCGGGGGCTGGGCGCCACCCCTCCCCAACGTTGTGTGTCCCGCCCGGCCCGCCTCCGCCTACCGGCAGGCAGGCCCTGAACTCTGTTTAGATTTGGCCCCACCCCTGCTGAGGGGAGGGCCGACAGGAGAGGCGAGGCGACGGTGTTCGGGTGCGCTGACTCTAAGGTAGCGCAAGGCAGCGAGAGCCGTAAGGGGCAAGCGGCAGCGGTCGGGGGCTATGCGGTTGACAGACTACGTGGGAGGCGTATAATCGTGGGCGGCTGTTGAGGACGGTCCTGTGGGGGAGGCGCCTCTTAGTGCCCAAAGCCGAAAGGAGGGGGGCCATGCGATATCCGCGATTTGCCCTGTTTGGACTGCTGATGGTGGCGGTGATCGTCGCTGCGGGAGTGCTATTGACGCCCTGGCCGGGCGCTGGGGCGGGCGAGGACAGCGACGGGGACGGCTACGACGACGCGACCGAGACCTATCTGGGCACGGACCCGCAGGACGATTGCCCGGACAACCAGAATGATGACGCGTGGCCGCCGGACCTGGCGGGCGCAAACGGGAAGTTCGGGAAGCACGACGGCGTGATCAACGTCCTCGACATGTGCGAGTTGCTGCCGCCACACTTCGGGCACAGAGAGGGCGAGGAAGACTTCGAGGAGCGCCGCGACCTGAACGCGGACGGGATCAACGGCACCCTGGACCTGGCGCAGCTCTTGCCGCCGATGTTCGGCAGCACTTGTCCTTCGGGGTACGTGCCGCCGCCCGCGGCGCGCAGCATGAGGGAGATCGCCATCGACATGGACGTGACGGGGAACGACGCCCGCCTCACGCAGGGGGCGAACACCCAGAACTGCGCTAGGATCGACGGCACCGGCACGATCGACATCGACGTACTGCTGTCAGAACCGGGCGTGCACGCGGACGACGGCATCCGGGCCTGGGAGTTTCTCCTGAACTACGACCCGAACGTGGTCAGCATCTCGGCGGAAGACGCGAACTTCCTCTTGAACCAGGCAGCCGGAGGTGAGTTTGGAGCCGCTTCAGATCCGTTGCCCGATGCGAGAAACGGGAGCTGGAGGTCCGGCGGCAGAGATGAGGGTGGCGGGTACGACCCGCAACCGGAACCTGCCGGGCCGCATGAGGTGGGTCCCGGCGTCCTGACTAGGATCACCCTGAGTGGGGTGGCACAGGGGACGACTGCGCTGACGTTGACCAAGGTGGGCGTTATGACGGCGGCTAACGGTGCTATCCCCGTCGTGACGGTGTCGAACGCTTGGGTGTCCGTTGACGAGGAGTGCGTCGTCCCCACACCCACACCCACGCCGTGCCCAGACAGCGACGGCGACCTCTGGTGCGATGAGGATGACAACTGCCCGGCGTGGCCCAACCTCGATCAGTCCCTGCCGCCATGGGTTTCCGATCCCACCGATGACCCGGACTGCGACGGGTTCACGAGCGCGGACGAGGCAGAGATCGGAACGGACCCTTGGGATCACTGCGCGAACACGCCGGACGCGAATGACGAGGCGGACGACAGGTGGCCTTCGGACTTCGACGACAACCAGGTCGTCAACATCCTGGACCAGGGCGAGGTGCTGCCGCCACACTTGGGGAGGTCGTGTGCCAACTACGCCAACTGGGAGGAGGAGGGCTACCCTCGACGCGACTTGGTTCCCGACTGCGTCATCAACGTCCTGGACTTGGGGAAGGTGCAGGCGCCGTACTTCGGCCAGAACTGCTCCGAGTAGGGGTGGGGGCCGGTGCGAAGCTTCCGGTTTGTGGTGTTGGGCGTGATGGTGCTGGTAGCGCTCGCCATGACGGTGCTAGTGGCCGCGTGCGGGGGAGACGACCAGCGAGACCGCACGGGCATACCGGAGGTGGATAGGGTCATCGAGGCAGTGTTGAGCGAAGACGTCGACACCCTGGTGGCTCTCGTGAGATACGAGCAAGCCGAGTGCAGCACGAGCGAGACCTCTGATTTCCCCGAGCCGCCCCGGTGCGAGGCAGGCCAGGCTGAGGGGAGCGCTGTCGATGTGTTTGTCAGCGGCTCGTGCAAGCCGGCGTACGTCAGCCGCGAGGAGGTTCCGGGCTTTCTGCGGCTGAACATCGAAGATGCTGGGCTGAGCGTCTACGCTGTGTACAGCACCAAGTCCCACCCGGGGTTGGACTCGGATTACAGAGTGGTCTTCCAGGGTCCCGAAGGTCGCGAAGACACAGGTGGGGCAGGGATTGCCATCGATGACGGCGGCATTGCGTCGCTGACATTTGTCTGCGGTTCGATTACAGACATGGCGCGGTTTCTAGAGAGCGCCGGGGCCGACGTGATCTTGCCGCCGTCCGGGCCCCTGGGGCCCGGCGAGCCCCCCGAGGCCCCTGCGGGCACGCCTGTCTCCGGCCTGACCGCTCCCCTCGATTACGGCCGGTTCCGCCTCCTCCCAACCGGCAGCATTCCTCAACCGTGCAGCATAGAAGCTCCCCCAGGGCTGGCTTCGGACACGGGAGAGATCAGGAAGTCCGCTACGCTGGACGAGTTTCGCGATCACAGTCTCTTCATCGAGCCGCCCTACATACCCACCGGCTGGAAGCTCGCAGAGGCGCACGCAGAGACCGTTGTCTGGGACGACGCATCCCGAACCGACTCGATATTCGCTTTGACCTACGCCCGGATCGGCCGTGGCGGGATATCGATCGGGCGGCGAATTCTTGGACCGGACTGCAGCATCGAGAGGACTGAGGTCAGTGCGGTGGGGCAGGCCGCCTTCGTCCTGTCGGACATCCGCGCCGTGCCCGTCCTCTACGAGCCGGACTTCAGGGTCACATTCGTCAGCGATGATGTGCTTACGAGCGTGAGCGGCCCGCAGGGCAGATTCGACGAGGTGACGAAGATAGCCGACGCGCTCATCGCCGAGTTGCAGGAGTCATCGGTTCCCTCTTGATTGCCGCTGCGGCCGGGTGGTACGGAGTAGGGGGCTGACCGACGGCTGGCAGGCGCTTGCCTGGGAGGGGAGGCGAGGCGCTGTACGCCTCTCGCACGTCGATCACGCCCAGCCTGCGTCCCAGGCTACGGCGCCAGCCCGCGAACTCACCCTTGACCTGATAGGCGACGGGCTCCCCGGTGATGACGGCTGCGGCCACCGGCGATCCCGGGGTGAGGTCAGCCGCGTCTTCCGGCGCGCGACCGCCCCAGACCAGCCTTGCGGGGCCCGCTGGCAGCAGGGGAAAGGCGGGCAAGCAGTCAGGGTGGCCGCTCGCGTCGAGGTAGGCCAGCACCTTCGCCGCTCGCAGGCGATCGAACTTCTCCTGCACCTGGGGCGGCACCGCGCCCCCCTCTGTGCCGTCGCGGGACAGGCGGCGGGCGAGCCAGCGACCGCGGGCCGTATCAAGGAGCAGGCGGGCCTGCGACAGCTTGAAGGTTCGCGTCACGTCGAGCACCTCGATGACGCCGGCGCTGCGGATGCCGCTGTAGGCGTTGTAGCGGATGGCCTCGCTCTCCATGATGTGCTCGTAGTGGGGGCCGCCGCGCTGGAACTCGGCGAAGCGGCCCCGGATCGTCCATCCTCGCAGGTCCGCCGGCAGCACCAGGATGGAGACGCGAGCGTCCGCCTCCAGGTTGCGGCGCGTCTTCCAGATCATCATCTCGCCGAAGATGATCGTTCCCTCGTCGGCGGCCTCCAGCGAGATCACGGGCACGACGTTGGGGATGCCCTGGGCGTCGCGGGTGGCGAGGAACTTGGGGGTCACCGGGCCGGAAAGCGCCTCAATGATCGCCGTGCTGAGGCTATCCTGGGGCACGTTGGTGGTGGTCATGGCCTCAGTCGGATGTGGCTCCGGACCAGGCGACCGTGGTCGCGCCGCTGTCCGCTGCGATGGCGCTCAGGCGCTCCATATGGTGCCGTGCCTCCGGGCCGGCGTCCTCGAGCGGGTAGGGGAGATCGAGGCGATCATACTTGGGCCGTCCCAGGTTCGAGTAGGCGAGCAGATCCCAGCGCTGGACCGTCGGCAAGCGCTCGCCGATGAAAGCGGCGAGGGCCCTGATGTTGTCCTCGTCATCGGTGAAGCCGGGGATGATGGGGGTGCGCACCCACATGGGCGTCCCGCGCTCCCCAACGGCGACGGCGTTGGCCAGGATGCGGTCGGGGTACACGCCGGTAGCCTCGTGGTGGCGCTCCCGGTCCCATACCTTCAGGTCGTAGAGGACGAGATCGACGTGGGGCAGCAGCCTCTCGTACGCGCCCCAGTCGGCTTGGCCACAGGTGTCGAGGGCGGTGGCGATGCCCGCCTCGTGGCAGAGTGGAAAGAATGCCTCCAGGAAATCGGCCTGGATCGCGGGTTCGCCGCCCGAGACCGTGACGCCGCCACCCGAGGTGTCGTAGAAGGGCTTGTCCTTCGCCACCTGCTGCAGCAGGTCCTCCGGCGTCCAGCGGCGGCCGATGATCTCCAGGGCGCCAGCCGGGCAGGCGTCGGAACAGAGGTCGCAGGGCGGGCAGCGGTCGCGGTCGATCCGCATGCCGTCGGGCGTAAGCGCTAGCGCGTCGGCGGGGCACGCGTCGAGGCAGCGGCGAGCGCCGATGCAACGCACGTCGTACCAGACCAGTTGGGGATGGGGCGAGAGTCCTTCGGGATTGTGACACCAGCGGCAACGGAGGGGGCAGCCCTTCATGAAGACGGTGGTGCGGATGCCGGGCCCGTCCTCGGTGCTGAACTTCTGGACGTTGAAGGTCGTGCCGGTCACGGCCATGGCCGTTCGCTTCCCTCGATGAAACGCAGGCTCCACAGCACGGGTCGGGAGAACGGTGGCCGGCCGCTCATGGCGCGGGCGACCTGGGCGAGCGCCTCCTCAGCGAGGGCGTCCAGCATGCGTTCGCCGGCCTCGGCGGTGGCCAGGCGGGGCTCGCCCACGTAGGTGGGCTTGTCGCGAGCGGTGACCCAACCAAGGGCCATCGCCAGGGCGGGAAGGTCGGCCGCCAGATGGTGGGCCCCGAGCCACCTCAGCAGTGGGCGGGCAGTCATGATCAGCCGGTAGACCGGCGACTGTGGGCCGATGGTCACCCGGCCGAGCGATTTCCACTCGGGGGCCACCGAGTCGGGCGCCGTGGCGAGCATGAGGGACGTCTCGTTTCGGCCTGAGTGGGCGTCGGTGAGGTCGCCGCAACTTCCCGCTGCGGTGCCCGTGTCCCTGAGCAGGGCTGGGTCGCGCTCTACCATGCGGCGGTAGAAGTTGAGGAAGGGGGCCACGATGAAGAACCGATGCTTGCGGTACACCCTGCGGACAGCCTTCTCGATGGCGATCTGATGGCGGGGGCCGCCGTGGTTGTCGGTGAGGACGAGGTAGCGGAATCCCTGCTGAGCGAGAGAGCGGCCGGTGGCGACCAGCAGGTGGTATAGGGCGCGACTGTCCACGTTGACTGAAGCGAGCGCGGGGAGGGTATCGGAGCCGGCGTAGACTGTGGGGAGCACCAGGCGGTCGTAATCGGGGTACAGTTCCTCGAGCCGGGGCAGGAGCCGCGCGAGTAGCTCCCTGGCCACGATGGCGTCGGTGCCGATGGGCAGGTGGGGGCCGTGAAACTCCAGCGGGCTCAGGGCCATGAGGGCGATGGTGTGGGCGGGATCGAGCCCGCGGACCTCTTGCGAGTTGAGATCAGCGTACTGGAGTGTCCTCCCAGCCATCCCGTCCTGCCTCTACACCTGGGTCTTCTCGCGGGCGATGATCTCCTCCTGGATCTCGCGTCCAAGGCCCACGAAGTAGGCGTTGTACCCCGTGACCCGCACCAGCAGGTTGCGATAGGCCTCCGGGTCAGCCTGGGCCGCTCGCAACGTCTCGCGGTCGATGACGTTCACCTGGAGGGCTGTGCCGCCAACGCGCCCGTAGGCGCGGAGGAGCGCCGCCAGCTTGGTGATGTGCTCCTCGTCTCGCAGCAGGGAGGGGCTGAGGTTGAGGGTGTGGGAAGCGCCGTTGGGCGCCGTCTCCAGTCCCAGGTGCCCGACGGAGGTGATCGTGGCGGTGGGGCCCTCCCGGTCGCAGCCGGTGACCGGGCAGACGCCGTTGGAGAGGAAGGTCCCCCGCCGTCGGCCATCGGGGGTGGCGGCGGTGGAGGGGGCGTAGGCCACCCAGTAGTTCCACGACAGATAGCCGCCGCGGTAGCGTCGGCCCGTGGCCGGGGAGCGGTGCTTGAACGCTTCCTCCGTCCAGAACTGCGATACTTCGCGAGCGATGTCGTCGACCTCCGGGTCGTCCGTGCCGAACTTGGGCGCCTTCTGAACGAGGGTCTGCCTTAGCTCCTCGTACCCGTCGAAGTTGGCCTGGAGGGCAGTGATCAGCTCGTCCGTGGTCAGTCGGCGGTCGTCGTACACGAGGCGCTTGACGGCGGCCAGGGAGTCGACGGCCGTGGCCAGGGCGATGCCCTCGACGGTGATGTAGTTGTGGCGAGCGCCGCCGGCCGTGATGTCGCGGCCGCTCTCGGCGCAGCCGTCCACGAGGACGCTGAGGTACGGCGTGGGGTCGAAGGCGGCCCGGGCGGCGTCGGCCTGGTTGCTGCATTCGATGATGCTCTCCAGGAGGGCCTTGAGCTGGCGCTTGAAGGCGGAGAAGAAGGCGGGGAAGTCCTCGAACGAACGGGGATCGCCGGTGCGGGGGCCGAGGCGCCGCCCGGTCGCCATCTCTCGTCCGTCGTTCAGCGTCAGCTCTATGGCCTTGGCGATGTTCAGGTTGACGTCGACGGTGCCGGAGCGGTCGCAGCCCTGCAGAGTGTTCTCCAGACAGCCGACGGGGGCGTAGTCCCAGAGAAGGTCGTCGGGGAGCCCCTGCCAGGTGAGGCCGCGGATGGACGCCTCGTCGAAGTTCATGAGGAAGGGGGAGCCCTGGGCGTGGGCGATAAGCCCGGCCACGCGCCGGAGCAGGTCCTCGGGTGTCTTCTCGTGGAGGCGGATGTTCGGCTTGGGCTCCAGCAGGTTCATGTCCTCGATGACGTCGAGCATCAGCCAGGTGAGGTCGTTGCTGGCATCCTCGCCGTCAGGCCCGATGCCGCCCAGGGTGATGAGCTGACCGAAGCCGGAGTTGATGCCCTGATTGGTGCCCACGCGACCCTGGAAGTCGTAGGCGTAGTTGTGCTTGAGGAAGTGGCACTGGAGGAGTTCGCGGCCCCTTTCGCGATCGAGCCGTCCCGCCGCCAGATCGCCTCTGTAGTAGGGGAACAGGTACTGGTCGATGCGCCCGGGCGAGACCCCGGGGCCGGGGTATGATTCGGCGACCATGACGAGCATGTGCGAGAACCAGAGCGCCTGGAGCGCCTCGTGGAAGGTCTCCGGCGGCTCCCTGGGCACCTTGCGGCAGATGCGTGCGATCTCCATGAGTTCCGCCCGGCGGTCGCCATCGGCCTCGCTTTCCGCCAGTCGCTCCGCCTCGTCGGCGTAGCGGCTCGCAAAGGCCGACGCGGCCTCGCAGCAGATGATCAGGGCCCGCAGGAAGTCCGCCTTGTCCCGACCCGTTTCCTGGCGGCGCATCTCCTCCAGTTCTGCGGCGATGCCTCCGAAGCCGAGGC
>CAYFYG010000097.1:0-6266 GCA_964347225.1 uncultured Dehalococcoidia bacterium
GACGTCATCGGCATACTCGAGGTCGCCGCCGACGGGGAGGCCGCGGGCCAGGCGGGTGATCCTCAGGCCCAGGGGCCGCAGCAGGCGTGTCAGGTACATCGCTGTGGCCTCGCCCTCCAAGTTGGGGTTCGTGGCCAGGATCACCTCCGTCGCCTCGTTGGTGCGGAGCCGGGTCAGCAGTTCTTTGATCTTCAGCTCCTCCGGCCCGATGCCGTCCATGGGGGAGATGGCGCCGTGGAGGACGTGGTACAGGCCACGGTAGCTGCCGGATCGCTCCATCGCCAGGATGTCCAGTGGCTCCTCCACCACGCAGATCATCGTACGGTCCCGGCGGTCGCTGTCGCAGATGCGGCAGGGATTGGTGTCGGTGACGTTCTGACAGACGGAGCAGAAGGTAATGCGCTCCTTCACCTCCAGGATCGCCTCGGCCAGGGCATGGGCCTCGGCGGCGGGCATGCGGAGCAGGTAGTAGGTGAGCCGCTGGGCGAGCTTGGGGCCCACGCCGGGAAGTTTGTGGAACTCCTCGATGAGGCGGGCCACCGGCCCAGGGGCCGCGGTGGGCTGCTCGTTCATCAAGCGATCACCTCGAGGACCGTGAGCGGGCTTCGCCGTCGCTCAACAGCGGCTAGCCGGTGAGGCCGGGGATGTTCAGCCCGCCGGCGATCCCTGCCATCTGCTGCATCTGGGTAGCTCGGATCTGTTCCAGCGCCTCGTTCACGGCGGCCATGATCAGATCCTGGAGCATCTCCACGTCCTCTGGGTCTACCACCTCGGGCTCGACGGTGATCGACTTCATCTTCGGGTGCGCCGTCATAACCACTGTCACGGCGCCGCCGCCGGCCGAGGTCTCGATGGTCGTGTCTTCCAGCTCCTGCTGAGCCTTCGCGATCTGGCCCTGGAGCTGCTGCATCTGCTTCATCATCTGCTGGTTCATTCCGCGCCGGGCCAACTTTCCTCTCCTTTCGCGATGGGCCCTTCGCCTTGTCTCAGGACAGGCTTGGCGCCCAACTCTCGCGCCGCCCGCGCTAGATGTCCCCCCTTGATCTTGCCCGGGGTGGGCCTCCGCGGCGAGTGCACCAGCTCGGTGGTCACCGGTCTCCCCAGGGCCTGCGAGAACAGCTCGTTGAGGCGGCGCGCGTACCCCTCTCCCTCCACGCGCTCTAGGTGGAACGTGTGGTAGAAGCCCAGGGTGAGGATATCCCCCTCCAGCGACTTCACTTCGCACGAGGCATTTAGGAGGAATCCAAGCTGCTTGTCGCTCTCCTTGCAGGCCTCGCGGATCCGTGTCAGCAGGTCGGGCGGGACACCGGCTGGAGGAGGCGTCTCTCCAGCTTCCTCCGCTGCGCTCACGGTGGCGTCGGCAGTGGTGGCCGCCACCTCCTCTGTCCCCGGGATAGGGATGGAAAACTGCGGCTCAGGTTCATCCGCGGCGGCTGGCTCTGGCGCCGGGGCCGTCTCCGGCGCGCCTGCTCTCTCCCGCTCCGGAGCTAGCTCCACCAGCGCCAGCTCCAGCGGCAGGGACGACTGCGGGTCGTCGCGGAAGTCCAGCCGTCCCAGGGCCTTGAGGGTGCGCACGATCTCAGCCCCCTCCACCTCCCGCGTCAGCGCCCGCATCTCCGCCAGGGTCTCCTGGGGCTGGTCCAAGGTATCGGCGGCGTCGGCCTTCACCAGAAGCAACGCCCGCAGGTAGTCGACCACCTCCTTCGAGAAGCGGCGCATGTCCACGCCGTCGTCCCGCACGGCGGCCACCAGCTTCAACCCCTCGGCCAGGGAGCCCGTCGAAGGGCCGCCGCTGAGAAGGAGGCGGGCCAGCTCGGCGCTGCGGACGTCCACGCTGATCCCCAGTGCTTCCCGCACCTGATCCAGGGTGGGCGTGGATCCGTAGTAGGTCACGACCTGCTCCAGGGCGTTGATGGCGTCGCGGAGGCTGCCGGTGGCACTGCGGGCCATCTCCTGAAGGGCCACCTCGTCCAGGGTGAAACCCTCCTTCTCGCAAATGAAGGCCAGACGCTCGACCACTGCCGGCGTCGGGATGCGCCGCAGATCGAACCGCTGGCAGCGCGAGATGATCGTCGCCTCGACCCTGTGCGGCTCGGTGGTCGCGAGGACGAAGACGATGTGCTTTGGGGGTTCTTCCAGTGTCTTGAGGAGCGCGTTTTCTGCCCCCTTGCTCAGCATGTGAACCTCGTCCATGAGGTAGACCTTGTGCTTGCCGGACATGGGGTTGAGGAGCACGTTCTCGCGCAGTTGCCGGATGTCGTCCACGCTGTTATGGCTAGCGGCGTCCTGCTCGATGAAGTCGATCGCCCGGCCTTCCAGGAAGGCGCGGCAGGAGTCGCATTGGTTGCAGGGCTCGCCGTCCGCGGGTTCCGCGCAGTTGGCGGCCTTGGCGATGAGCCGCCCGATGCTGGTCTTGCCGGTGCCCCGCGGGCCGCTCAGGAGGTAGGCATGAGCGATACGGTCTGATGCCACCGAATTGCGCAGCGTGCGGGTCACGACTTCCTGGCCGACGACCTCAGCGAAGGTCTGGGGGCGCCACTTCCGGTACAGGACCTGTCCCGAGCTTGTCGAAAGGACCTCGGAGCTCACCACGCGGCCATTATAGAACGAGCGTGCTCCGAATCAAAGGGCGGCGACCACCATGCGCGATAGCGCGTCTGCGGGCGCACTGCGCTGTGCGCGGTCACACGCCGGCCGTTCGGCTCGGCCAGGCGGGCTGCTACCGGCGAGGGCCGCTAGCTGCTGGCGCGGCCGAGTTCAACCTGTTTCTTCCGCTGTCGATAGGCTTTGACCTGACACGAAGGCCTGTCATATACCCGCCGTGCGATTCCCTCGAACTCGGTGCCGCAGACGGGGCACACCTTCTTGTGGACCCGCCGCATCGATGCCAGTCGGCGCCCCGCCTCACTTCCCTTCTCGCTCATTCCACATATTCAGACGACGCCGAACCCGAGGCAGTTACCGGTCTCCTTCCTGCATCGCGCCACTTGACATATGTATGAATAGCGTTATCCTATACGAGTCAGCGGAGGAGAGTGGGAGCGGAAACCCTACTCGCCGCGCTGCCCCCTCCCCTGGGCCAAGGAGTGTAGCGGAAATGCAGCGACTGCACACTTCAGCGCCGCCGCCTCCACGCAGTCCGGCAGTGCACTCCTCCGCTGGCCGCTTCCCAAAGCCGCGCGCGAAGAGATACCGCGGGGTCGCGCTCACCTCGCAGCCTGCAGGAGCTCCTCCTCGCGCGCCCGCATGCGGTGCTCCTCCTCCTGCTCCGCGTGGTCGTACCCCAGCAGGTGAAGGATGCCGTGGACCAGCAGCCGTGTCACCTCCGCCTCCGTCGCCTCGCTGCGCTCCTTCGCCTGCCGTGCCGCCTGCGGGTAGGCGATGATGACCTCCCCCAGCGGTGGCACTCCGTCCGGCGGCGAGGCGAACTCCTCCCCCTCGCGCTGCGAGAAGGAGAGCACGTCCGTGACGGCGTCCTCCCCCGCGTACTCGCGGTTTAGCGAGCGTACCGTCTCGTCGTCGGTGACGGCGACGCTCAGCTCGCATGGAGGCGTCGCCTCCGCGTCGAGCACCCGGCGGGCAATGTTCTCCAGCCACGGTTCGCTCACGGAAGATGTGAACGGTTGAGCGATGGAGACAAGGATGACGTGCTCGGCCACCGCGGACTTCCCGGTCTAGGCGAAGACGCCCGCCGCCGCCTCGGACGCTTCCAGCAGCGGGTTGGGGAAGATGCCGATGACCAGCAGCCCCACCACCGCCACGGCCATCGCCGCTCCCAGGTAGTACCCCGGCTGGATGCGCTCCTCGCTGGTGGGCTCGGCGACATACATGTTGAGGACGACTCGCAGGTAGTAGTAGGCGGCGACCACGCTGTTCAGCACTCCCACGATCGCCAACCACACCAGGTCCGCCTGCACCGCTGCGTTGAACACGTACACCTTGGCGATAAACCCGGCCGTCGGCGGAATCCCCGTCAGCGAGATCAGGCATAGGGTGAGGCCCAGCGCCAGCAGCGGCGACCGTCTGGCCACGCCCGCGTAGTCGGCGATCTCGTCGGAGCCGATCTTGTTGGAGATGGCGATGATAGCGATGAAGGCGCCCAGGTTCGTGAACGCGTAAGTCCCCAGGAAGAACACGACGGAGCTCGTCCCCAGCAGGAGCTGCGGGTCGGCGGCCGCCACCGCCGCCAGGCCGATGAGGAAGTTGCCGGCCTGGGCGATGGAGCTGTACCCCAGCATCCGCTTGATGTTCCCCTGCGCCAGGGCCAGCACGTTGCCGAGGCTCATGGAGAGGGCCGCCAGCACTGCGAACACGTTCGCCCAGTCGCTGGAGATGAAGCCGTCGCCCAGCGCTACCAGGAAGACGCGGATGACCACAGCGAACCCGGCCGCCTTGCTGCCGACGGAGAGGTAGGCCGTCACCGGCGTCGGCGCTCCCTCGTACACGTCCGGCACCCACATCTGGAAGGGCACGACCGCCATCTTGAACCCGAACCCGGCCGCCAGGAACATCGCCGCCAGCACCAGCGCCGACCGCGTGTCGCCGTCCGCCTCGCTCACCACCCGGCCGATCTCCTCCAGCGACGTCGAGCCCGCGATGCCGAACAGGTACGCCATCCCGTAGAGCGTCACGGCGGAGCTTATCGCTCCCAGGAGCAGGTACTTCAGCCCGGCCTCGCTCGAGCGCCCCTCCTTCAGGAACGCCACCAGGATGTACAGGCTTATGCCGGTCAGCTCCAGCGCCACGAAGATGGCGATCAGGTCCACGGCCCCGGCCATCAGCATCATCCCCGCTGCCGACGCCAGCACCAGCGCGTGGTACTCGGCCGCGAAGCGGCTCCCCCGCAGCAGATCGATCGAGGAGAGGACGACGATGGCGGCGATGCCGGCGAACAGGAAATTGAAGAACAGCGCGAAGTCGTCGACGCTTATCGTTCCGCTGAAGGCGGTCCCCTGCTCGTCGAAGGCGATGAGCAGCACCGACCAGAGGATGGAGGCCGCCGCGCCCGTGAGGGCCAGCGCCGCCAGAGCGCCTCGCCGTAGCCTCTCGGCGCCGGGGCCAGCCAGCGGCCAGGCCAGGTCGGCGAGGATGATGATCCCCGCCGCCGCCAGCATGATCAGCTCCGGGCCGAAGCGGTTGACGCTATCCATGTCCGCCCCTCACGCCAGCCTCCCCGCTATGGGGACGACGCCCGTCTCCAGCAGGTCGAGCATCACCGCCGGGTACACGCCCACCAGCACGATCACCGTCGTCATCGCCAGGAGCGGGGCCCGCTCCCACCAGGCGGTAGCGTCACCGATGTCCTGCCAGCGCTCGCTGACCTCGCCCCAGAACACCCGCTGGATCATCCACAGGATGTAGCCCGCCGTCAGGACGATGGCCGTGACCGCGAGCACGGTCAGGAACTCATGGTGCTGGAACGTGCCCAGGAACACCGTCACCTCCGAGACGAAGCCGGCAAGGCTGGGCAGCCCCAGCGATGCCAGCCCCGCTATCACCATCATTGTGGCGATGAGCGGCATGCGGTGGGCCAGCCCCGACAGGTCGCTGATGTTGCGCGTGTGGGTGCGGTCGTACACCATCCCGACCAGCACGAAGAGGAAGCCGGTGATCAGGCCGTGGGTGAACATCTGCATCGCCGCTCCCGTCAGGCCCACGGTCCCGAGCGCCGACGCACCCAGCAGCACGTAGCCCATGTGGCTCACGCTCGAGTACGCAATGAGCCGCTTGAGGTCGGTCTGCATCAGCGTCACGATCGCCCCGTAGAGGATGCTCACCACTGCGAAGGCGGCCAGCCACACCGAGGCGTCGCGCGCCACGTCCGGCATGGTCGAGAAGCTCAGCCGCAGGATGCCGTAGCCCCCCATCTTCAGCAGCACGCCGGCAAGGATCACGCTCACCGCCGTGGGCGCGTCGGTGTGCGCGTCCGGGAGCCAGGTGTGGAACGGCACCACCGGCAGCTTGATGCAGAACGCGATGGTCAGGAGGAAGAAGATCACCTGCACGGGAATCACGGCGTCCTTGATCTCGCCTATCTGTCCCAGCTCCTGGATATCGAATGTCCCGGCCGTGAACCCCAGCACCAGGATCCCGACCAGCATGAACGCCGAGCCGAACAGCGTGTACAGCACGTACTTCCACGCTGAGTACAGCTTGCGGCCCGTACCCCAGATCGAGATCAGGAAGTACATCGGGATCAGCTCTATCTCCCAGAACAGGAAGAAGAGCACGAAGTCCATCGCGCTGAACACGCCCAGCAGGCTCGT
>CAYFYG010000098.1:0-2217 GCA_964347225.1 uncultured Dehalococcoidia bacterium
CGGTCAGCTCTCTCTTCCGCGCTCCCGCTGAATGAGGTCACGGCGGAGGATCTTGCCGGAGGGGGTCTTGGGGACCACCGATAGGTACTCCACCTCGCGGATCTTCTTGTAGGGCGCCACTTTCTCGGCCACAAAGGCCATGAGCTCTTCGGGTGTGGCCTGGGAGCCTTCCCTGAGCACGATTAGTGCCTTGGGAATCTCGCCGCCCTCCACGTGGGGCTTAGGGATGACGGCGGCATCGGCCACGGCCGGGTGCTCGTGGAGGAGGGCCTCTAGCTCGGCCGGGGCCACCTGGTAGCCCTTGTATTTGATCATCTCCTTCTTCCGGTCGAGGATGTGCAAGTAGCCATCCTCATCCAGCCAGCCGATGTCGCCGGTGAGCAGCCAGCCGTCCTCGCTGAGGCACTCGCTGGTCTCCTCGGGACGCTTCCAGTAGCCCTTCATCACCTGCGGGGCCTGAACCGCCACTTCGCCGACTTCGCCCACGGGGAGCTCCTCGCCGGTGTCCAGGCTGACGATCTTCTCAAGGGTGTCGGCTACGGGCGGGCCACAGGACTCCAGCTTTATGCGCTCCAGGGGGTTGGTGTTGGTGGTGGGGCTGGTCTCGGTGAGCCCATAGCCCTGGGACACCTGGCAGCCGTAGATGGACTTCACGCGCTCGCCCACCTCCAGAGGCAGAGGTGCCGCCCCAGAGTTGATCAGCTCCAGAGAAGACGTGTCGAAGCGGGAGGGATCGGGCATGTTGGCCATAGCCAGCAAGGCCGGCGGCACCAGAAAGAGATGGCTGATACCGTGCTTGCCCACCAAGTCCAGCATCTGCTCCAGATCGAATCGCATCATGACGATGCCGGTGGTTCCCAGGGCGAGGCCGGCGTTCATAAGCACCGTCATCCCGTAAATGTGGAAGAAGGGCAGCACACACAGACCGACAGCGTCCGCCGTCAGATGCTTGGTCGCCAGGAGCTGCTTGACGTTGGACGTGAGATTGTAGTGAGTGAGCATGACGCCCTTGGGAAGGCCTGTCGTGCCGCTAGAGTAGGGCAGCACGGCGATGTCCTCACGGGCGTTGACGGCCGCCGGCCGGAACTCTTCCGAGAGGCCGCCCAGCACGTCCGGCAGGCTGTCAACAGGCCAGGTATGGCGCAAACGAGGGAGATTCTGACGAGCTGCCTCCACCGAGGCGGCCATCGGGCTGAAGACGAAGAGGGCGACGGCCTCAGCGTCGTCCAATTGGTGCTGGATCTCACGCTCCCGGTAGAGGGGGTTCAGAGTGGTGACCGTGGCGCCGGCCAGGAGGATGCCGTGGAAGACTGGGGCATAGTCGACGTGGTTGGGTGAGAAGATGCCCACCTTGTCACCCTTTCCAATGCCGTGATCCTGGAGTAGACAGGCCACCTTGCGAGCGTAGCTCCAGATCTCACGGTAGGTGCGCGTGCTGCCATCAGCACCGATCAGGGCCGGCTTGTCGCCGAAGCGCTCCGCTGAGCGGCGCAGGAGCTCCGGGAGAGGAAACTCCTCGTAAGGCGCCTGGCTAGGCCAGTATCCGGAGACAACCATGAAGCACCCTCCTCTGGACTCAGCTAGACAAGTGTTGACGACCGCGTGGGGTCAGATTTCACCGGTGGCCAAGCCGCAAAGTCACTACGCACAGGTGGCGATTACGCGGCTATTCTAGTTGCAGGGGCGATGGCGGGCAAGGGGAGACGGCTTGCACGCCGCCACGCAACGTCATTGGCTGACAGGGAAAGGGCACTGGCTGGAGCAGCCGCTCTGACAGGGAACAGCCCGGCCGCTCACGAGGTGTTTGCCCCTGTGACCAGGGGCAAACCGACTCCCGCCGTGGCAGTCCCTCTACGTGGGTCAACAAACCTCCATCCACGGCGGGGAATTCCTTCTCTTGCGCTGTCGGGCTTGGGGGCTCTGGCTACTTAGAGCTTAAGGCCGCCGTGGGTCGGGCGGCGCTTTCCGTCGGGAGGGACATTCTTCGGCAAGCGAGCATAGGCGATGTATCCGCATTGCAGGCACTCACGATCACCGTCCAGGTCTTTGATCAAGGTGCCGCTACACTTCGGGCAAACGCTGGACGGGGCATCGGGGGTCGCAGGCCCTTTCACCACTTCCACACCTCACACGGTCTAGGTCAACGGGGCGCTATGCTGGCCCGCGCCAGCGGCCTTCCCCTTTCCGTTTGGCCGAGACCCATTCCAAGTGTTCCGA
>CAYFYG010000099.1:0-22111 GCA_964347225.1 uncultured Dehalococcoidia bacterium
GTGGAGTCGGTGCGCGCCGGCAAGTACCTGGAGGTGCGCATCGCTGCCGGCGACCGTGCTCAGGCTGAAAGCCAGCTCGCGGAGATGTGCCGCAAGCTGCTGGCTAACCCGGTAATCGAGGACTACCGCTTCGAGCTGGAGGAGCTGGCGCGCGCCTAGGTGCTCCCCAATCGCTCACGCTGAGCTTGTCGAACGGCCCCTTGGTGGTGTGGGGCGGGCATCAGTGTCGTGCTTGGTTGTGGATGGGCCCTACAGCGCTTCCTTCGTGCTGGGAATGTCACCCGCCAGCCGTGGGTCGATAGCCGCAGCCTTGCGGAGCGCGCGTGCAAGCGCCTTGAACGCCGCCTCCGCCCGGTGGTGATCGTTCTCCCCGGCTAGTTCCCGCACGTGCAGGTTGAGCCGGCTCTCCCTGGCGAAGGCGGCCAGGAAGTGGTGGATGTTTTCTGTCGGAAGCTGCCCTAACATCTCCCGCTCGAAGTTGAACTCGATGCTCGCGTGACCGCGGCCACTGAGATCGACTGCCACCAGGGCCAGAGCCTCGTCCATGGGGACGACGGCGTGTCCGAAGCGCGAGATGTCCCGCCGCTCGCCTAGCGCCTCGTTGAGCGCCTGACCCAGCACCAGCCCCACGTCCTCCACCAGATGGTGTGGGTCGCGGTCGATGTCGCCGCTTGCCTCAACGCGCAGGTCAAACAGTCCGTGCCTGGCCAGTTGCTCCAGCATGTGATCCAGCATGCCGATGCCGGTTGAGACTTCGTAGCCCGCCGTAGGCGGGTCCAGCGCCAGTTCCACTGAGACGGCCGTCTCGCGCGTCTCGCGGCGCACGCTTGCCTTGCGTGCTGCTCCCTCAGGCAACGGCGGCCCCGATCTCGGACAGGGCCTCGACGAGGCGGTCGGTGTCCTCCGGGCGGCCCACGCTGATGCGCAGGCAGCCGCGCACGCCTGGCGAGTCGAAGTGGCGCACTAGCACGCCGCGCTCCCGTAGCTTTGCCTGCAACTGAGTAGCCGGTCGGCCCTGCACCTGGCAAAGAAGGAAGTTCGCCCGCGACGGGTAGACCCGCAGCCAGGGGAACGCGGCCAGCTCTTTCGCCATTCGCTCCCGCTCGCCGACGATCTTCCCCACGTTTTCGGACAGCGCAGCCCTGTCCTCCAGCGAGGCCAGTACGGCCGCCTGGGCTGCCACGTTCATGTTGTAGGGCATCTTGATCTTGCGGATGGCCTCCGCCACGGCGGGGCGAAACACGCCGTATCCCGCTCTCAACCCAGCCAGCCCCGCCCACTTACTGAACGTCCGCATCACGATTAAGTTATCGCGCTCCGCTGCCAGCGGCGCGAAGCTCTCCCCCGCGAACTCGGCATATGCCTCGTCCACCACGACCGCGGCGCCGGTTGACAGGAGTCGCTCCAGTTCCTCGACAGAGGTGGCGTCGCCGGTCGGGTTGTTGGGAGAGGCAAGGAACATCAGCTTGGCGCCCCCGGCCAGCGCCCTCTCGGCCGCCTCCACGTCCAGCGCGAAGTCCTCCCGACGCGGCGCCTCCACGACCTCGGCCCCGTATGTGCGGATGACGAACTCGTACATGCCGAAGGTGGGGGGCGCGTTCACTGCCATATCTCCTGGCGAGAGGAACAGCCGCCCCGTCAGGTCCAGAAGTTCGTCGGAGCCGTTGCCCACGACGATCTGCTCCGGGGTGACACCCACGTACTCGGCGACCGCTTCCCGCACGCGCCGCTGCTCCGGATCAGGGTAGATGTGGTAGTGGGGGAAGCGGGTCAGCGCCTCGCGCACCTTGGGCGAAGGACCGTACGGGTTCTCGTTGCCGTCCAGCTTGGCGATGCGGTCCTCTGGCATGCCCAGCTGCTTGGCCAGCACGTCCAGCGGCTCCACGGGCTCGTAGGCGGGCATCTCCACCAGTTCCCGTCGCGCCAGCCGCAGGAGACCTTCGTCGGGGGAGGTGCTCACCTAGCGGCGCCTCCCCAACCGCCGCTCCACCGCCTGCGCGTGGCCCCCAAACCCCTCCGCCCGCGCGATGCCAGCCGCCGCCGGTCCCAGCCTCTCCAAGGCCTTGCGGTCCAGGGCGACGACGCTGGTGGTCTTGAGGAAGTCCTGCACGCCAAGGGGCGAGGCGAAGCGGGCGCTGCCTCCGGTGGGCATGACATGGCTCGGGCCCGCCGTGAAGTCGCCGATGGACTCCACAGACTCAGCGCCAACGAACACCGCTCCGGCGTTCCGCACCCTCTCCAGCAGCCGCCCCGGCCGCTCCACGTGCAGGCACAGGTGCTCCGGCGCGAACTCGTTGGCCAGCTCCAGCGCCTCCTCTATGCCCTCCACCACGGCGATGCCGCCCCGCGCCTCCAGCGACGCGCGGGCGACGTCCTTGCGCTTGAGCCCGTCCATCTGCGACTGGAGCTCCCCCAATGCCTTGCTGGCCAGCCCCTCCGAGGTGGAGATAAGGATCGCCGTCGCCAGTTCGTCGTGCTCCGCCCCCGCCAGCAAGTCGGCCGCCACCAACTCCGGGTCCGCCCCGTCATCGGCGATGACCACTGTCTCCGAGGGCCCGAACACCCCGTCCAGCCCCACTTCACCGTAGACTCTCTTCTTGGCCTCCGTGACGAAGACGTTGCCCGGGCCGCAGATCTTGTCCACGCGAGGGACAGACTCCGTCCCGTAGGCCAGGGCGGCGATACCCTGGACGCCCCCCGCTCGGAACACCCGATCCACCCCTGCGATGTGTGCCGCCACCAGCTTCAGCGGCGACACGCTGGCGTCCGGCAGGGCTGGCGTTGCCATCACCAACTCCCGCACCGCGGCCACCCTGGCTGGCACGGCGATCATCAACACCGTGGATGGATACACGGTCCGCGTACCGGGCACGTACATCCCGACCCTAGCCAGCGGGCGGACCTGCTGGCCCACGCCGTCTTTCTGAAAGCCGCGCGAGGCATGCTCCAGCTGCCTCTGATGGAAGTGTCGTATCTGATCGGCCGCCTCCCGCAATGCCCTCACGAGACCGGCATCCAGGCAGTCGAAGGCGGCCTCCATCTCTTCTGCGGACACTTCGAGGGAGCGCGCGCGCTCACCGTGTACGCCGTCAATCTCCTCGTTGTACCGCACCACCGCCGCATCTCCCCTATCCCGCACGTCGCGCAGGATCCGATCGACCACCTCTCCGACGTCCAGCTCCGCCCGGAACGTGCGGCGTATCGCCTCGCGCACGGCCACCGGCAGCTCAGCCGTCTCCACCGGATCCCGCCGCAGCACGCTGCTTCTGGCTTCTCCCACTCCGTGGGCTATGCGCACTGCAGGTACTCCTTCACGGCCCTCACGCTCTTCTCGCGGGAGCGCGCCATGAACTCCTGCACCCGCTTCTCGCCGAGATAGCTCAGCGTCTCGTCCACCAGGTCCGGCAGCGACTGCAAGAACTCCTGCAACTGCTCCGGCGAATCGATGCCCGCTGCTCGAAGGTGCCGACTGGCGATGTAGCGGAACCGCTCCCAGTCCGGAGGATGGTTCATCACATCCAGTATGATGTCCTTCCAGCGGCCTAGCGTCTCGCCATCGATGAGATCGATGTCCAGTGCGAGATCCGAGCGGGCAATCTCATTCAGGACGTGGGCCATCAACTCCCGGTCTATCCGCTTATTGCGATCCAGAGAGAACTGGAGGGCCCGGTCCCTGATGTTGGCTCGCGCATCTCCACTCAGGGCAGAGCGCTCCCCAAAAAAAGGGCGGTAGATCGTATTGATCCACAGCTCGTCCACTACAAGGTGCGTGACGTAGCCAGCCACGAAAGCTGCCGTCGCCGCGCTCAGGTCGCCGGGCTCACGCAGCCGCGGGTAAGTCTCAAACAGGGCAGCCATTCCGCTCTGCTCGTCGAGGTTGGACAGGTCGAAGAAGTGGGTGCGTCCGCGCTCCCAGCGGGTGATCACGTGAATGTCGGGAGCGGTAGAGCCCAGGTAGAGGTTGCCCCTCTCGTCCTCCAGCACGCGATGACGGAGCCGGTCCGCCACCTCTTTGGCGATGACCGTGTGCAGAGCCAACGATGGCATCTCACTTTCACCCTCGCCGCAATTGTATCAGACCGGCCCTGCCGCTTCCGCAGCGGATCGCAGGGCGGTCACCACATGATCGAACAGGCGCCGCTGGCGGCCTGACATCTCTCGCCCCTTGCTGGCGATGAGGCAGGTCGTGGAGCGGAACAGGAAGTCTATCATCTTCAGCCTATTCTCGGCCAGCGTTCTGCCCGTTTCGGTGCCCTCGATGAGGAGCTCGGCGTCCTCCGGCACGAACCCCTCGGAAGCTCCAGCGACGGGGATGACCTGATAGCGCCCCAGGTGCTGGCCTCGTGCGTAGGCGTCGGCGATGCCCGGAAACTCGGAGGCGACCCGAATCACTTGCCGCCCCTCCCCTCGCCAGTGCTCCAAGGCGCCTCCCAAGTCCGACGCTGGCATCTCCTGGCTTGCCACAGCGGCCAGGTTGAACCGCCCCCGGCTCAAGTCCACCAGTTCCTGCACCGGGCTGGATGGGAACCGGCTCAGGTGCTCCGCTAGGCAGTCACGGCCGCCTACCGCCAGATCCATCTCCCCCGTTGCGACGAGCTGGGGCATGTCGTGCGGCCGGATTACCTTCATCTCCAACCCAGGGATCGGGCTTTGGGGGCGGCGCGCGCACTCCGATTCTCCGTAGCCCTCCGGGGGCAGAAGGTCGGAGTCCCCCAGGGCGGCCACCGCGTGGCGCTGCAGGTGACCGTCCGGAAGCGCCATTCGCAGCGTATCGCCGCGCCGCGGTGGAGGTGACGTGCCTGCCCTGCCCACCGTTGGCGGCAGCGGCGGCGGCAGGCTTAGCCTTGGCGCCTCGGCTGTGCCCGCGCCACGCGTCAGCGGGCCCAGCAGGGGGCTCAGGTCATTCCTCGTGAGGCTCTCCGCGTTGGCGATGAGCCAAGCGGAGCCCTCCAGAAGACAGAACAGAGGCGAAAGGCCATGCGCGGACACCGCCGTTTCATCGGCCGCTGCTATCACGGCTAGATCGGCGTCCTCTGGGGGGTACGCCTCGGCGGCTCCCCACACGGCCTGCACCCGGTAGGCGGGCAGCCTCGCGGACAGGGCGAACGCCTCCGCCATATTCGGGTACTCGCTGGCGATGCGAAGGCCCAGACGGCCGCCCAGTGAGCCCAGCCCCGGGGCCCCGTCCGCCGCCGCCACGTACAGCCCCGAGCGTCCGACGTCCAGGTCTGCCAGCGGCACTACCGGGTGCTGGGGGAACCGCGCCCGCAGCTCCTCCACCCAGGCCAAGCCGCACACGCCGAGGTCGTAGTTCCCCAGCGCGATCTGTATCGGGATATCCTTCTCGCGGAAGACCCGCGCCACGACGCTTGCCTGTCCGGCGAGGCTGAGGACGTAGGAGCGGGAACCCTCGCCATAGCCTTCCACTTTCAGGCCGGCCCAATCGAGGGCGCGAGCCACAGGCCCCCGCAGCTCACCCGCGGGTAGCGCTAGCCTAATCACGGCCGGACTCACGCAGTGCCTCCGCGACCGCCTCCACGCTGGGCAGGCGGCGCTCTCCTCCTGCCGGCTCCACAAGCACGTAACCCTTGCCCGCCACCTTCACCACCGGGCCACCCTGCGGCGGCTCTCCCGCCACCTGCACGGCGAGCCCCTGCGCCCGCAGGGCCGAGGCCAGACGAAACGCCGACGTCAGCGACCCGCCGTCTGGGGCCTCCACGGCCACCGTGGCGATCCCCCGCTCCGGCGCGTCCGCCGTCAGCAGACTCGTCAGGGCCGCGGCCTCGAGAGCGAAGCCGGACGCCGGTACCTGCTCACCCCCAATGAGCGAAATGAGGGCGTCGTAGCGTCCGCCACCGCCCACCCTACGGCCCGCCACCTCGAACTGGAAGGCGGGCCCGGTGTAGTATTCGAAGTCGCGCACCATTGCCGCCGATATCAGGCAGCGGTGGCCCAGCCCTTCCAGCGCTCCGACGACGACGGCAAGCTCGTCCAGTGGCGCTTTGATCTGTGGGATAACCTTGGTGAAGGCGCTGCGGAGATTGTTCAGGTAAGCCCCGCCTTCGCCCTCCATCGCCAGCAGCATCTCAAGAGAGGCCCCCAGGTCCGGCAGTCGTGCCTGGAGTTCTCCCGGCGCTGACTCGTCGTTGCCGAGGATGCGGTCGTACAGGGCAAGCTGCTCCGAGGCGTCCAGCCCGGCCCGCGCCAGCACCGCTCTCACTAGCCCCGTGTGGGAGAGCCTGATCTCCGCCTCCAGGCCGAGGCGGGCCAGCACCTCACGGCCCAGCAGGATAAGTTCCACATCGCCCTGGGGCTGGCTGTCACCGATGAGCTCCACCCCGCACTGCCAGTCCTCTCTCGACTCATCGCCCTCGGCAAAGCGGAACACGTTCTGAATATAGAACAGCTTGATGGCCCCGTTGTCCCCCAGCGACTCCGCGTACAGCCGTGCCGCCGGGATCGTCGAATCGGGCCGAAGCACCACCCGCTCGCCGCTCCAGCCGTCCCAGTCCAGAAAGGAGTAGACGCGCCCGAGCATCTGGGCTGAGAGCGTCCCAGCGGTGGTGAACAGGTGCAGGTACTCCAGGATCGGGGTGCGGATCTCCTCGTAGCCCCAGCTCTGGCAGGTGGCCCTGAAGGCCTCCTCCACCCGGCGAAAACGCCGCATCTCCTCCGGCAGCGTGTCCCGCATGCCGCGACAGCGCAAAGGATCGTTCATGGCTTGCATCTCCTGCGGAGCGTGCCTCATTCTAGCGCAGCCCTGTTCCCCATTCAACGAGCCAAAAATGTCTGCCCTGGCTCACGGTATAATGGCCTTGCATCACGAGGCCGCCTATGATCGTACTCCGCACTGCAACTCTTCCGCGCATCCGACCCCTGCGACTGGCTATCGCCGCCGCGCTCCTTGGCCTCGGTGTCGTGGGGTTCGCCTGCGGCAGCGGGCCCGGGGCACCCCCGGATGCCGTCCATGTCCTCACCGCCGATGGCGTCGTGGGGCCAGTCATGGAGCGCTACCTGGACCGCGGCATGGATGCCGCCGAAGGTGAGGATGCGCAGGCAGCGGTGATTCGCCTGGACACACCGGGCGGCCTCATCACGTCTATGAACGACATCGTGAAGCGGATCCTGTCGGCGGAAGTGCCGGTTATCGTTTATGTTAGCCCTCAAGGAGGCCAGGCCGCATCGGCCGGCACCTTCATCACTATGGCGGCTCATGTGGCGGCCATGGCCCCCGCCACTCGCATTGGGGCCGCGACTCCGGTGGGCAGCGGCGGCGAGGAGATACAAGGCCCTCTGGGCGATAAGGTAACTAATGACGCAGCGGAGCAGATCAAGGGCCTGGCCCAACTGCGCGGCCGTAATCAGGAATGGGCCGAGAGAGCGGTGCGCGATGCCGAATCCGCGAATGCCACCAAAGCCCTTGAAGAGAACGTCGTCGACTTGCTGGCCAACGATTTGGATGAATTGCTCGATACTGTGGATGGACGCCGGGTGACACTACACCCGGACCGTGAAGTGACCCTCCAGACGGCGGACGCCGAGGTCGTCTTCAACGACATGAACCTCATCGAGCGGTTCCTAGACATCATCGCCGACCCCAACATCGCTCTTCTGCTGCTGTCCTTGGGCACGCTGGCGATCTTCATCGAGATAGTCAACCCAGGGGTGATCTTCCCCGGAGTTTTTGGGGTCATCGCTCTAATCCTCGGGTTCTTCGCGCTCAGCGTCCTGCCCTTCAACTGGGCTGGCGTGGCCCTGATCCTCTTCGCTTTCGTGCTGTTCGGGCTGGAGATCTTCGTCCCAAGCGGAGGGATATTAGGTGTGGGAGGCGTCGTCGCCCTCATCCTGGGCGGGCTCCTCCTCACCAGTGGCAACCCGCCGGAGTTCCAGGTGTCCCGCTGGCTACTCATCGGGCTGGCCGCGGCCATGGGCGCGATGGTCCTTTTCGTGCTGGTCAATATCATGCGCATCCGCAGCATGCCCGCCCAGGTGGGGATGGAGAGCATCGTCGGGCGCGAGGCCGTTACCCGCTCGACCCTCGACCCCAAGGGATTCGTCTTCTTCGACGGGGAGCGCTGGTCTGCCGAGTCTGAGGAGGGCACAATTGGGGAAGGCGAGCGGGTGGTCATCACGGAAGTCCATGGGCTGAAGCTCAAGGTGAAAAAGGAACCGCAGGAAGGAGGCTAGCTATGTCCAGCGAATCGGCACCTGCAGGGCCCCCGGGCCCCAACTGGTTGGCCCGGCTGCTAACGGTCCTCGGATACTTCTTGGCGATCCCCTTGTTCCCCATGGCGATCAAGATCGTCCAGGAGTACGAGCGGGGGGTCATCTTTCGCCTGGGACGCCTGGTCGGCGCCCGCGGGCCGGGGCTGTTCTTGATCATCCCCATAGTGGAGCGGATGGTGAAGGTGGACCTGCGCATCGTGACCATGGATGTCCCCCGTCAGGACGTGATCACGGAGGACAACGTCACCGTCAAAGTGGACGCGGTCGTCTACTTCCGCGTGACCGACCCGGACGATGCCGTGGTCAAGGTGATGGACTACGTCCGCGCCACATCCCTGGTGGCGCAGACCACGCTGCGCAGCGTCCTCGGCCAGTCAAACCTGGATGAACTGCTGAGCAAGCGCGAGCAAGTCAACCTGCGGCTGCAGCAGATCATCGACGAGGCCACGGAGCCCTGGGGGGTCAAGGTGACGATCGTCGAAGTGCGCGACGTGGGGCTGCCGCCGGAGATGATCCGTGCCATTGCCCGCCAAGCCGAGGCTGAACGGGAGCGACGGGCCAAGGTCATCCATGCCGAGGGCGAGTACCAGGCGGCCGAGAAACTGGCCGAAGCAGGCAAGGTGATGGCCGCAACCCCGACGACCCTTCAGCTTCGTCTGCTCCAGACTCTTACCGAGATCTCGGCCGAGCATCACAGTACCGTCATCTTCCCGGTGCCTATCGACGTTCTCAGCACGTTCATGCGTAACATGGGCGGCGACAGCGGCGGCCAGGGCGGCAGCCGTCGTCAGGTGCCGGTGGAGGGAGAGGAGAAGAAGAGCTAAGGAGCCGCGCCTACGCCCTAAGGGTGACGTCGCCCGCTTCCACGGTCACGAGGGAGCCGTCGTCGCGCCGGATGAGGAGGCTGCCCTGGGCGTCCACGTCCTCGGCTACGCCCTCCTCCACCCGCTGGCCCAGGGTGGCGCGCACCCGCTGGCCCAGGGTCTCCAGGCGGGAGCGCCAGGCGCGGAAGGCTGCGTCCCCCTCCTGCGCATCCGTGTAGCGTTCTTCGAAGGCGTTGAGGAGTGCTGCCAGCACCTCCTCCCGCGAGCCGCCGCGGCCCAGCTCCCGCCGCACGCTGGTGGCGATGTCCGCGATCTCGGACTCGGCTGCCGCGTCAAAGTTCACGTTCACGCCCATGCCCACCAAGGCGTACTTCACCGCCGCGCCCGCCAGGTCGGTCTCGATGAGTACCCCGGCGATCTTGCGGCCTCCCACGAGCACGTCGTTGGGCCACTTGATGCGACAGGTCAGCCCCGCGGCCTCCTCCAGTGCCTCCGCCATGGCCAGCGGGGCCACGATGCTCAGGATCCGCAAGTGCTTGGCCGGCGGGCGCATGACCAGGGTGAGGTACAGGTTCTTTCCCGCCGGCGATACCCAGGAGCGTCCCAGGCGGCCTCGCCCGCCCGTCTGCTCCTCGGCCAGCACGGCGGTGCCTTCGGGGGCGTCTCGCTCCGCCTCTGCCCGGGCGACGTTCTGGGTAGACGGTGTCTGCGTGAGGTAAAGGAGGTTCCTCCCCACGTAACGAGTCGCCAGGCACTCCCCAACCAGGGCCAGGTTCAGCCATGCATCCATCGCAGCCGAGGATAGCGGACGCGGGCAACAAAAAACCAGCCCGTGGGGCTGGTTTCTTGCGCTAGGCACGCAGACCTGTCCACGCGCCTTTCAGCTCTTACACCTGCACCTCGGAGAGGTGACGGTGCGAATGGACAGGCCTACGGCCATCGCTAGGTCTATCGCCCATTCACATCACCTCCTTTCCTGCTCCGCATCGTAACACGCAAGTCAAGGGCCCACAAGGCCATCAGCGAACAGCGGAAAGATAACGGAAGCCGTTAGCGCCGCGGGAACATCTCCCGCAGCAGCCGGCGCGCCACCTCGGAGTCATGGCACTCGTAGGAGCCGTCAGCCAGGATCACCTCCCGTTCGTGGCCCTTCCCGGTCAGCAGCACCACGTCCTCGTCCACCGCCATCGCCACCGCCTGGGCGATGGCTTGCCGCCGGTCCGGCACCACAGCGAAGTCGTGGCTCTCCCTCCTGCCGGCCTCACGCAGTCCGCGAGCGATCTCGGTCAGGATGACGTCCCGATCCTCGGAGTAGGGGTTGTCATCGGTCACGTAAGTGTAATCGGCCAGCTCCGCTGCCACCCGCCCCATGGCGTAGCGCCGGTCCCGGTCCCGCTCGCCGATGCAGCCGAACACCGCGATGATACGACCGCGGCTGCCTGCCCGCAGTTCCCCGAGCACCCGCCGCAGCGACTCCGGCGCGTGGGCGAAATCGACAACGATGGAGAAAGGCTGTCCTTCGTCGATCGGCTCCATGCGGCCTGGTGCCCCTGGCCACGACTCCAGCCCGCGCGTGATCGATGCCAGGTCCAGGCCCAGCGTCAGGCCGGCTGCGCTGGCGGCCAGGGCGTTGGCCACGTTGAACGCCCCTGGCCGGCCTAACCGGACATCCGTCTGGCCGACGGGTGTCCGCAACCGGAATCGTGTTCGCCATCCCTCCGACCGTACATCCACGGCCGTGATGTCCGCTGCGGCATCAAGCCCGTAGCTCACCAGCCGCGCCCGGGTGAGCGACCGGAAGTAGCGGTGGGTAGGGTCGTCGCTGTTGAGCACGGCCGTCTTAGCCAGTCCCTTTTCCGCAGCCTCGTCCAGCATGCGGAACAGGCGGCCCTTGGCCGCCAGGTACTCCTCCGACGAGCCGTGGAAGTCGATGTGGTCACTGCCCACGTTCGTCATCACCGCCACATCGAACTCGCAGCCGGCCAAGCGATGCTGCGCCAGACCGTGCGAGGTCGCCTCCAGTATGGCGTAGCGGCAGCCCGCCTCCACCATCTGCGCCAGCAGCGATTGCACCTCTGGTGGCTCCGGTGTCGTGAAGCGGCCGCTGTCTGCCAGCAGGCGCCCGCCCGCCCGGTTCTCGGCTGTGCTCATCAATCCGGTGCTGGCGCCCGCTGACTCCAGCACGTGGGCGACAAGATGGCAGAGGCTGGTCTTTCCGTCGGTGCCGGTGACCCCGACGACGGTGAGCTTTCGGCCGGGCCGCCTGAAGAAGGCGGCGGCCGCCTCTGCCAGGGCCCGGCGGGTGTCGGGCACGGCCAAGCCTGCAACGGCCAGATCCGCCCACTTGGAGCGGCGGTCCGCCTGCACCAGGGCGGCGGCCGCGCCGGCCTCCACCGCCTGGACCAGGTAGTCGTGCCCGTCGTGGCGGGCCCCTGGCACCGCCACGAACAGCGCCCCGGGCTTCACCCGGCGCGAGTCATACTCGACGGCGTTGAACTGTGCCTCGCCGGAGCCGATGACCTCCGCCGCGGGGAGAAGAGTCGCTAGGTCGTTCAATCGCATCGCCAAAGATAGAAACGGCCTTGCGACCGTTCCGTTTCCTTTAGCGGCCCAGTAGGCCTATAGGCCGAGTCCTGTAGTCCGCCTGAGGCGGACCGGTGACCATCAATCTAGCCCCGCCGTCGCCGACGGGATCCAGCGGCCAACCCGAGAGCATCGGGCCGGGCGCCCTTCCGCCCGCCTCTCAGCGGGCGAGCCCTCCTATTTGGCCTTGCTCCGCGCGGGGTTTGGCCGGCCTCCGACTCGCGCCGGAGCCGGTGGGCTCTTACCCCACCATTTCACCCTTACCCGCCTGAGGCGGGCGGTATGTTTCTGTGCCACTTTCCGTCGGGTCACCCCGCCTGGGTGTTACCCAGCGCGCTGCCCGGTGGAGCTCGGACCTTCCTCCCGTCCGCTCAGGGCGGACCGGCGGTCACCCGGTCTACTGGGCCAACCCCAGTATACCATCGTCGTCGTATCCGAAACTGAGACTGAGACCCTCGCCAGAAGCCGTAACAGCGTTGCCCCTGCGGCATTCCAAGCTTGTTTACCCTAGGGCGATCGCTGAGGAGGAGGTGGTTGAGCTTGGAGCGCCCCACGTGCCGCGGCGACCGCAGTTGCCGGCAGTGCGATGGTCTGGGTGACATGACTTGTGACGCCTTTGGAGGCGCCGACGCCCAGCAGTGCCATGGCGAGCGTCCGCCACGTGTGCCGGCCATGGGCCGGAACCGGTGACCTGTCCCCGCTGCAAGGGCGAAGGCCAAATAAGGGAGGCCTGACGGGCTCGCCTCACCCGCAGTCCAGCGCCTCGTTGGCCAGCTTGTCGGCGCGGCGGTTCTGCTCCCGCCCCACATGTTGTACCTGGAACGAGGCGAACCGCCACTGCAAGTCCTTGACCCGCCCGAACAGCCGTCGCAGGGACGGGTTGCGCACCTTGTACCGCGAGTCGAGCTGCCGCACCACCAACTGGGAGTCCATCCGCAACTCTACATCGCGGGCTCCGAGGGCGAGGGCCGCCTCCAAGCCGGCGATGGCGGCGCGGTACTCCGCCTCGTTGTTGGTCGCCCGGCCGATGCGGCGGGACACCGTGTGCACCTCTCCGCCGGAGTCGTCATAGATCACAGCCCCAGTGGCGGCCGGACCGGGGTTCCCGCGCGAGGCGCCGTCAGCGTAGATGACCCACTTGCTGCCAGCCACTGCCATTACGGTTTTAGCGAGACCTGGATGCTATCGTCTCGGACGACTATCCGCTCCAGGAGCTGCCGCAGCAGATCGTGCCGCTCTGGGAATGTCAGCTGGTCCCATTGCTCCCGGCATCGGGCTAGGGCATCACGCTGGCGCTGCCGCCGCTCCGCCTCCGTGGCCCGCATCTGCGCCTGCCGCTGTCGCTCGGCCAGGGCCTCTTCCGTAGTCAGCCGCTGGCTGGCCACCTCGATGCTCAGAGAGTGCAGCCGCTCGCTGTTGAGACGACCGCTGGTGGCGGCGTCAAGGAACTGCTCCAGCCGACGGTCCAGCCGTCGCATCCTGTCGCGGAGCTGTTTCCCCTGCACCTCGGTGGGGGGCTTCTCAGCCTCCCCCGCCGCCGCAGCAGAGGGTCGCGCCGGACTGTCTAGCAGCGCTCGGCGCACCTCCTCCTCCAGCGCTTCGGCGCGGCGCGTGTGGTAGTCGCACAGGCTGCGGTTGGTCCGCGATTCGCACTGGTAGTACCGGTAGAGGGCGGAGCGAACCTCACCATCGCTGCGCCGCCGCCAGCTCTGCCGACGGGTCACGCCGATCATCTTGTTCTCGCAGTACCCGCAGTAGGCTAGGCCGGACAGGAGGAAGCGGGTGGCCTGGCGACCAGAGGACTTGGGCCGCCGCTGGTCCAGACGCTCCTGCACCCGGCGGAAGTCCTCCGGCGAGATGAGAGGCGGATGGCTGGCTGGCACCCGCACCCCGAACCGGCTGTACGTCCCCAGGTAGGCCCGGTTGCGCAAGAGGTCTCGCACCGTCACCATGCTCCACAGCCATCCGCGGCGCGTGCGTATCTCCTCCTCATTCAGCCGCCGGGCGATGCGCCGTATTCCCAGACCGTCCTTGAGGTACAGCCGGAAGATGTATCGCACCACCGATCCCTCTTCCGGCACAACCTGGAGTCGGCCCCGGGGCCCTACCCGGTAGCCGTAGGGAGGGCGCCCCAACGCCTCGCCTTTTACCGCCTTCTTGCGCATCGCCGCGCGCACCCGCTCGCCGAGGCGGCCGTTCTTGCGCGCCGCCGCCCACCGCTTCAGCAGCTCATCCTCGAGATCGTCGCTGCCATCCATGGTCACCACACGCACGCCTAGGCTGGAGAGTTGGAAATACCGCCGCGCTGACTCCGTCACATCGTCCCCCAAGCCGCCCAGATCAGGCACGGCCACCAGAAGGAACCCCCGCTGACGCTGGTTGCGGAGGAACTCCACCATCTGCCGGAAGCCGGGCGCGTCATCGGGCGTCGGCGACGCGTCCAGGAAGACCGCCGCTGCCTCGTAGCCGTTGCTGCGGCAGAACTCCAGAAACGCCTTGTTCTGCTCCGCGAGGGGTTTCTCGCCCTTTCGCTCTCGGAAGTAGCCTACAGTACGCACGCTAGCTCACCAGAAGGATCCGCTCGCAGCTAACGCACTGCACTAGGCCAGCCCCGGTCCGCGCTTTCTGAACGACGGACATGGGCAGGCTGATACGGCAACCCTGGCAGAGGCCCCTCTCCACCACCGCCACCGCCGCGCCCTGGCGGCGCTCCCGCAGTGCCTGGTACAGGCTCAACGCCGCCGCGTCCATCCCATCCATCTGACGGGCGCGCTTCGCCTCCAGCCCCGCGATCTCCTCTTTGAGCTTCGCTCGGTTCTCCTGCAGGGAAGCTTGCTGGCTCCTCCAGGACTTCTCCACCTCCGCCAGCGCCGCCTCCGCCTGCCTCAGGCTGGCCTCCGCTTCATCCAGATCGAGCATCACCTCTAGGAGCGCGTCCTCGCGCCTGCTCAACCGCCCGCGCACGGAAGTGAGGTCGGCCTGAAAGTCCTCCAGTTCCTTGGGGTTGCGCACAGTACCACCATACAGCTTGCTCTCGATGGAGGCGGCCTTTTCTCGCATCTCCTCCGCCTCCCAGTCCAGTCCCTTCTGCCTCTCCTCCAAAGGACCGAGTCGGTCCCGACACTGATCCGCCCGTTGCCGGGCCTCGATCAGCTCTTCCGTCTCGCCCAATTCGGCCTCTATCTTGGTCAGTCTTGCCACGGTGTCATCGATAGCCAGGTCAGTCTCCTGGAGGGCAAACAGTTCAGCAGCAGTCGTCATCGCGCAAGGGCATGGGCACTTTCTCGGGGCGGTTGGACGGGGTGGACAATGCCTGCGACGGGATTATAGACTTACCCCTGGGCATTGGCAAGGCGAAAACAGCGGGTTTCGCGTGAACATCTTGGCCCGGTTCTGACCCGCACGATGCCCGCCTTCGAGGCCCCCAACCATGCGATTCCGCGTCTCCCAAGAACTGCGCCAATCCGTCGGCAGCGAGTTCTCCATGGAACTGCGGCAGCGCAGCCTTCTGCTGGACGATGACGCCGTTCTTTCTGACCTGCGGGGAAGCGTCCACATGCTGAGGACCGACCGTGGGCTTCTCGCCACCGTTCACGCCGGCGCCCGCATCCAAGGGACGTGCAGCCGCTGCCTTGCCACCGTGCAGACGCCCATCGAGGTTGACTTCCAAGAGGAGTTCATCCCGATAGTGGACCCGGTCTCCGGTGCCCACATCAGCGCCGCCGAGGCTGAGGACAGCTTCGTCATCGACGCCGACCTGATGCTGGACTTGGGGGAGGCCCTCCGCCAGTATGCCCTGATGTCCTCACCCAGCAAGCCGCTCTGCCGGCCGCACTGCGCGGGCCTCTGCCCCGCCTGCGGCGCCAGTCTCAACGAAGGCCCCTGTTCCTGTCAACCTCCCGACGACGAGCGATGGCGAGGGCTGGCCGCCCTCAAGAGCGAGAACCAAGAAGGGAGCTGACCGATGTCTCCGGTGCCGAAGAAGAAGACCTCCAAGTCCCGTCGGGGCCGGAGGCGTGCCCATCTGGCTGTGGCCACGGCCAACCTGGTTGTCTGTCCTCAGTGCCGCTCGCCGCGGCCCGCACACCAGGCCTGCCCCGTTTGCGGAACCTATCGCGGTCGGGAGGTCCTGGACGTCGCGGCCCGCGCTGCCCGCCGCTCCGGCCGCGGTTGAGCGGCCGCTTCTACCCACCCAGGGCTCATGCTATACTTCGCCTGGCCGCGCAGAAGGGACCTTGAACATGCGACGTAGACTAGCCATCATCCTTCTACCCCTGAGCCTCATCCTGGCCGGGGCCGCCGCCGTCACCTACTTCGTCTGGTGGGACGCGACCCACTGCACGTTCTGCCGTGAGCGGCTGGATGAATTCGGCCGCTGTCCCAACCCGGACTGCCACCTGGGGCAGCTCACCAAAGAGTTGGAGGGTCGGGAGGCCTAAGGACCCCCTATGCCTCACGCATCAGCCCTGTCCGCTCACCTCGATGCAAAACTCCGCGCCGCACCCGCAGACGCCAGCCTGGCTATCCTCTTTCCCGGCCAGGGCTCCCATCAAGTGGGCGCCGGTCGCGACCTGTGCGACAGCTTCCCCTCGGCCAGGGAGGTCTTCCAGCGCTGTGATGAGGCCCTGCGCCTCCCGCTGAGCCAGATCTGCTTTCAGGGCCCGGAGGAGCTGCTGCGGGACACCGCCAACGCCCAGCCGGCCATCCTGGCCGTCTCCCTGGCCTGCCTGGCCGCTGGCCTGGAGAGCGGCGCCCTCCGACGCCGTCCGGCGTTCATGGCAGGCCACAGCCTTGGCGAATTCAGCGCACTGGTGGCGGTCGGCGCCCTCGGCTTGGAGGACGCCGTCTCCCTCGTCGCCACCCGCGGTCGCCTGATGGCAGAAGCCTCTCGGCGGCAGCCCGGGACCATGGCCGCCATCATCGGCCTCGACGACGAATCTGTGGACGAGCTCTGCCGTCGGTCTGGCGTGCAGCCCTCCAACTACAACTGCACCTCCCAGACCGTCGTTGGAGGCTCCCTGGCAGCTGTCGAGAAAGCCGCGCGCCTGGCCAGGGAGAGAGGGGGTCGCGCTATCCCCCTCAACGTTTCCGGTGCCTTCCATACATCCCTCATGGCGCCCGCCGCTGACGAGTTCGCTGTCGCCGTCGACGGCTGCCCGATCAGCGACCCGTCGATCCCCGTCGTCGCCAATTCCAGTGCCGAACCCCTCATCGCGGCCGCCGCCGTCCGACAGGAGCTGCGTCAGCAGATCGTTCGCCCCGTTCTCTGGCACCAGTCCTTGCTCAAGATAATCTCGGCCGGCGTCACCAACTTCATCGAGACCGGCCCTGGACGCGTGCTCAGCGGTCTGGTGAAGCGGGCCGGGCCCGGCTTCACAACCGCAAGCCTGGACTCCGTGGGCTCTCTGGACGCCCTGCGCCGTGTTTGACCTCACTGGCCGCGCCGCCCTCGTCACCGGTTCATCCCGCGGCATAGGCCGCGCCATCGCCCTCCACCTCGCCAGGCAGGGGGCGTCCATCGCCATCAACTACCTTCGAAACGAGGAAGCGGCCAAGCACGTTCAGGCGAGCATCCGCTCCTGTGAGGGACAGGCCGTCCTCGTTCAGGGCGACATCAGCGTGCCCGAACAGGCGGAGCGAGTGGTGGACATGACCCATGAGGCATTCGGGCGGTTGGACGTCCTGGTTAACAACGCCGGGTTCAACCGCGACACCCTCCTCCTGCGCATGTCGGTGGAAGACTGGGACGAGGTGATGGCCATCAACCTGCGGGGTGTCTTCCTGTGCACCAAGGCGGCCGTGCGTCACATGTTGCGCCAGCGCTGGGGCCGTGTTATCAACATCGGCAGCGTGGCCGGCATCGCCGGCAACGCCGGTCAGGCCAACTACGCCGCGGCCAAAGCCGGACTCACAGGTTTCACCAAAGCTGTAGCCCGTGAGATGGGATCCCGGGGCATCACCGCCAACGTCGTCGCGCCTGGCCTGGTCATGACCGAATTGACCGAGCGGATACCTCAAGAGATGATCGATCTGGCCATGCAGCGCATCTTTGTGGGGCGACTGGGCACCCCCGAGGACATTGCCGCCTGCGTTGCCTTCCTCGCTTCGGAGGAGGCATCGTACATGTCCGGTCAGGTGTTGGTGGTGGATGGGGGGCTGGGGAACTAGCCATGACCGGCAAGAGGCGTAAGGCGCGCATCGCGGCCCTCAAGGTCCTGTTCGAGGTGGACTCCGTGCGCCACCCGCCGGACCAGATCATGGATCGCCAGCTGGAGGAATCACCGCTGTCCGATGACGCCGCCGAGTTCGCCCGCCGCCTCGTCCACGGAGTCTTGGCCAACCGCCAACGCCTGGACGAGATCATCCGCAAGAACGCCCCCGCTTGGCCCCTGGAGCAGGTGGCTGTCGTGGACCGCAACATCCTCAGGCTTGCCATCTTCGAGATCGTCATCGATAATATGGTGCCGATGCGGGCAGCCATCAACGAAGCCGTCGAGCTAGCCAAAGAGTTCGGCGGCGAAGCTTCGCCCAAATTCGTCAACGGAGTTCTGGGTTCCGTCGCCGCGACAGGCACAAGGAGGTGAAAGGTGGCAACCGTCTTTGAACGGGTACGCAAGATCATCGTGGAGCAACTGGGCGTGGAGGAGGGTGATGTCACCCCTCAGACCTCCTTCGTTGACGATCTGAACGCCGACTCCCTGGATCTGGTGGAGCTCATCATGGCGATGGAGGAGGAGTTCAGTCAGGGAGGGAAGAGCATGGAGATCTCCGACGAGGACGCCGAGAAGATCGCCACCGTCCAGGATGCCGTCAACTACATCATTGAGCACGGCATCGCCGAGGACGAACCCTAACCGCTGACCCTCAACGCACATCGCGCCGCACTTCACTTCGGTGGGGTTCCTTTCCTTACTCTCCCGTATAATGGGGATGACAGGCCTCGGGAGGGGCAGAATAGCATGGACTTTCTTGGGATCGGACTGCCGGAGCTAATCCTCATACTCATCGTCGCCGTCATCGTGGTTGGCCCTAAGCGCCTGCCCCAGGTCGCTGTTCAGATCGCCCGCGTCATCCGCCAGTTGCGCGGCTACGCCACCGATGTCACGGCGCAGATGCGGTCTGAACTGGACGAACTGACCCGCGAGTACGAGCAGGTGCGGAAGGAGCTCCGGGAGTTCCGTCAGGCCGCCACCAAAGACCTCGACTCCGTCTCCCGCGAGGTCGACCGCACCGTGCGCGACGTGCCAGCCGTCATCGAGTCCAGCGCTGAGTCGGAGCCGAAGAAGCGTCCCTCTCCTCCTAGGAAGGAGACGGCCTCCAAGGAGGAGATCCCGGGGGATGACGGCTCCTAGGGCCGCCTTTCCGCATCTCTCTCCCCTGGCAAAGCCGCCATGACCCGTGCTGCTCCCCCGCAGCCTCCGAGCGAAGCACCCAAGGAGCAGTCCGGCGAGCGCTACATGACGGTGCTGGAGCACCTGGAGGAGCTTCGGTTCCGGCTGTTCATCTCCGGGATCTTCGTGGTCATCGGCCTGGGGGTCTCCGTGTTCTTCGGCCAGGACATCATCGATTTCCTGAAGAAGCCGGCCGAGGAGGCGCTCAAGCCCGAGCCCTTCGAGGCCCAGTTTATCGAACCGTTCGAGCTGTTCGTGACCTACTTTCGCGTCTCCCTCCTGACCGGCCTTATCTTGGGCATGCCCATGATCGTCTACCAGGGGTTGCGCTTTGTCTCCCCAGGGCTCAAGGGCAGCGAGCGCCGCTGGCTCTACGCCACCGTGTTCGGGGCGACTCTGCTGTTCCTGGGCGGCGTGGCCTTCGCCTACTACATAGCCCTGCCGCCGGCGCTGGACTTCCTCCTCGGTTTCGGCGGCGGCGAGCTCGCGAAGCCCGAACTCCGCATCGGGAGCTACGTCGACTTCGTGACCCGCCTTCTATTCTGGACAGGCGTGGCCTTCGAGACGCCCCTGGTCGTGATGTACCTCTCTCGCTTCCGCATCGTTACGGCCGGCCAGCTCTTGCGATGGTGGCGCTTCGCCATCGTCGCCGCCTTTGTCGTCGCTGCCATCGTCACGCCCACTATCGATCCGGTCACCCAATCACTGGTGGCCGGGCCCATCATCATCCTCTACTTCCTGGGCATCGTCCTGGCCGTCCTTGTGCAGCCCAGACGATAGAGTGCGCTCATTGACCTTCTCCGCGGCACGGTGCTATCATCCCGACAACGCATGAGCGAGCTCGAAGAGCTACACCGTCAGATCGCTTCCTGCCCCGACTGTGACCTCTGCCGCACCCGCAGCCACGTCGTCCCGGGTGAAGGCCCCCCCAACGCTGAGGTACTTTTCGTGGGCGAGGCACCGGGCTTCTACGAGGACCAGCAGGCGCGCCCCTTCGTCGGGCCCGCCGGCCGCTTCCTGGACGAACTTATCGCCTCCATCGGCCTGCGGCGGGACCAGGTGTTCATCACCAATGTCGTCAAGTGTCGACCGCCCAGCAACCGTGACCCCCTTCCCGGGGAGATCGAGGCCTGCCGTAAGTACCTTCAGCACCAGGTCGAACTGATCCGGCCCAAGGTCGTCGTCAGTCTAGGTCGCTATTCCCTGGCCTGGTTCTCTCCCCGCGATCCCATCAGCAAAGTTCACGGCCAAGCCAAGGTGAAGGACAGCTTCTACTTCATCCCCATGTACCACCCGGCCGCCGCCCTCCACGCTGGTAGCATGCGCCACATCATCGAGGAAGACTTCCGGAAGATACCCGTGGTTCTGGAACAGGCCCGCCGGGCACCCCCGCAGCAGGCCGCTCCGGAGCCCGACCCGGAACAGATGCGTCTCTTCTAGCCAGATGGCTGACAAGCTTCGCGTTATCCCCCTGGGCGGCCTGGGGGAGATCGGCAAGAACATGATGGTCTTCGAGTTGGGCGAAGACCTCATCATCGTGGATGCCGGCCTCATGTTTCCCGAGGAGGAGATGCTGGGAGTGGATCTGGTCATCCCCGACATCTCTTACGTGGCCAATCGCATCAAGAAGCTGCGCGGTATCGTTATCACTCACGGGCACGAGGACCACACGGGTGCCCTTCCCTACATCCTCCCCCATCTCTGTCCGCCGAAAGGCAAGAGCCCGCCCATGTACTGTACCCGTCTCACTCATGGCCTGGTCTCCGTCAAACTCCAGGAGCACGGGCTCCACAAGGCCGCCGACCTGCGCTTGATCCAGACGGGAGAATCCGTCCGCCTCGGGAAGTTCCAGGTGGAGTTTGTGCGAGTCACTCATAGTATCCCGGACTCCGCTGGCCTAGTGATCCGAACCCCCGTCGGCAACATCTTTCACACCGGCGACTTCAAGCTGGACCACACCCCCATAATGGGCGAGCCCACCGATCTCCACCGCATCTCGGAACTGGGGCGCGAAGGAGTCGTCCTCATGCTCTCCGACTCGACGTACGCGGAGACGCCCGGCTATACATTGTCTGAATACGTGGTGGGCGACGCCCTGGAGCAGATCATGGCCCACTCCCCGGGGCGGGTCATCGTCGCCACCTTCGCCTCCCTCATCTCCCGCGTCCAGCAGGTCATCGACGCATCCTACGCCAACGGCCGCCGCGTGTTCGTCACCGGCCGCAGCATGATGGACAACGTCAGGATGGCCCTCAAGCAGAAGTACCTGGAGAGCTCGGAGGACATCCTGGTCCCCCTGGAGCGGATGCGCGGCCTGCTGCCGGAGCAGATCACCATCGTCACCACCGGGGCTCAGGGCGAGCCCACCTCCGCCCTGGTGCGCATGGCCAACCGCGACCACCGCTACATCGAGATCCAGGATGGGGACACAGTGATCCTGTCCTCTTCGCCCATCCCCGGCAACGAGCTTCTCATCAACCGCACCATCGATAACCTGTACCGCCTGGGAGCGAACGTCCTCTACAGCCGCATCGCCAATGTCCATGTCCGCGGCCACGCCGCCCAGGAGGAGCTCAAAGTCATGTTGAGCCTGGTGCAGCCCCGGCACTTCGTGCCCGTCCACGGCGAGTTCCGCCACCTGGTGATGCACGCCGGCCTCGCCCGCGCCATGGGGGTGGAGGAGGAGAACGCCTTCGTGCTGGAGGACGGCGATATTCTGGAGATCGACCGCCGCGGAGCGAAAGTAGTGGAGCGCGTCCCGGCCGACTACGTCTACGTGGACGGCTTGGCCGTGGGCGTCGACAGGGTGGTCCTGCGCGACCGCCGCCACCTGGCCACCGACGGCATCTTGGTGGCCATTGTCACCATCGACAAGCATACAGGTAAACCTATCGGCCGCCCCGACGTTGTATCTAGGGGGTTTATCGAGGCGGAGATGTCGGACAGCCTTATGGAAAGAGCGGGAGAGGTGATCCTGGCGTCCCTAGCCGGCGCCGAGCACGTGGCCGAGAGGAGCGACTTCAACGTCCGCGTCCGCGACGCTCTCTCGCGCTTCCTGTATGACGAGACCCGCCGCCATCCGATGGT
>CAYFYG010000100.1:0-6558 GCA_964347225.1 uncultured Dehalococcoidia bacterium
GACACGCCGGAGACGGTGGACCCGCGGCGGCCCGTGGAGTGCTTCGGCCGCGAGGCGAGCGAGCGGAACGCCCAGTTGGTGGAGGGCAGGAGTGTCGGGCTGGAGCGCGACGTGTCGGAGACCGATCAGTTCGGGCGGCTGCTCCGCTACGTATGGGTGGACGGGAAGATGGTCAACGCGCTCCTGGTCGAGGAAGGATACGCGACGGCGACGGTGTTTCCACCAGACGTCCGCTACGCCGAACTGTTCGCCGCCCTGGAGGCGCAAGCGCGGGAGGCCGGTCGGGGTCTGTGGAGCGCCTGCGCCACGCCGGAGCCGGCGGCGGCACCGGACGGCCTGTGCGACTTCTCCGGCACCAACGAGCCGGTAATCAAGGGCAACATCAGCCTCCGGACGGGCGAGAGGATATACCACGTGCCTGGCGGCGAGTTCTACGACCAGACGGTGATAGACGACGCGAAAGGGGAGCGCTGGTTTTGCACGGAGGAGGGGGCGGTCGCGGCGGGATGGCGCAGGAGCAAGCACTGACGCGGCCGCACGCGAATTCGCGGACGACAGCCGTAGCCAGTACCTGCTCCAGGCGTTGGAATGGTTTGGATGGCCAAAGCTGTCCGGATTTTGCGGCTGCTGGCCACAGCGAGTTATAATGCGCTAGGTTTAAACCCCCAGTCCCGGGAGGGAAGATTGCCCCTCAATCCGCTCAACGCATTGCTCGGCCTGTTTTCCCACGATGTGGCCATAGACCTGGGGACGGCCAACACCCTCGTGATGGTCAAGGGCCGCGGCATCGTCATCGACGAGCCCTCGGTGGTGGCAATCGATCGCGTCAACAAGAAGATCCTAGCTATCGGCGCTGAGGCCAAGCGGATGGTTGGGCGGACCCCGGCCGACATCGTGGCTGTGAGACCCCTTCAGGACGGCGTCATCTCCGACTTCTCCGTCACCGAGAAGATGCTGCACTACTTCATCCGCTCCGTGCACGACCGCTTCGACTTCGGCCTGCCGCGGCCCCGGGTGTCAGTGGGCATCCCTTCCGGCGTGACGGAGGTGGAGAAGCGGGCGGTGCACGACGCTGCCCTCCATGCCGGTGCTCGCTCCGCCTACTTGGTGGAGGAGCCGATGGCGGCCGCCATTGGCGCTGGCCTGCCGGTGATGGAGCCCGGCGGCTCCATGATCGTGGACGTCGGTGGAGGCACCACTGAGGTTGCGGTCATCTCCATGGGAGGAATCGTCGTCTCCACCTCCATTCGCACGGCTGGCGACGAGATGGATGAGGAGATAGTCGCTTACGCGCGGCAGGTGCACAACATGCTCATCGGCGAGCGGACGGCGGAAGAGGTGAAGATGGAGGCGGGCTCCGCCTACCCGCTGGAGCAGGAGATGACGGTGGAGCTGAGAGGGCGCGACTTGGCTACGGGCCTGCCCAAGTCGGTGGAGGTGAGCAGTGTGGAGATCCGTGATGCCCTCTCGGGGTCGGCGAACGCCATTGTGGACACCGTGCGTCAGTCGATCGAGATCACGCCGCCGGAACTGGTGGCGGACATCATGAGCCGCGGGATCGTGCTGTGCGGGGGCGGCGCCCTCCTGCGGGGGCTGGATCGCCGCCTGGCCCAGGAGACGCGGTTCCCCGTCTACGTGGGAGAGGACCCCCTCACCTGTGTGGTGCGCGGGGCTGGCGAGGTGCTGGAGGAGGCTGAAGTACTGCAGAAAGTGCAGGCGAGGCTGAATACGCGAAAGCCGCCGCGCTAGGTGCCCACTGGCGGTGCCGCCGTCGTGGGACGGGTGCGGAGGCTCCCTGAACGATGCGATTGTTCTGGTGGACGCTGGCGGTCCTGAGCGTTAGCCTGCTAGGTATCGTCCTCTCCGAGAGCCGCACTCTGGACCCCGTGCAAAACCTCTCCCTGACTGTCGCCGCGCCTCCCGAGGATGGCCTGCGGGAGCTTGCCGACCCCATCGCTGACTTCTTTGAGGGCCTGTTCAACCGGGGCGACTTGAAGCGCGAGAACGAGCGGCTGCGCCAAGAGGTGGAGCGGCTCCAGGCGCAAGTGGCCGCCGCGAAGGATGCTGAGCGGCGGATGCAGGAGCTGGAGGAGGCGCTGGATGTCAAGGAGAGCCGCCCCGATGACGAGTTCGTGGTGGGGGACATCATCGCCCAGGATCCATCGGGCGTCAAACGGGCCCTGGCCATCGATCGGGGTAGCAAGGACGGGCTGGACGAAGGGATGGTGGTGCTGTCCAGGAGCGGCAGCCTGGTGGGGACGGTGTCGCGGGTGTATGAGGACTTCGCCTGGCTGCGGCTCATCACCGACCCCAACAGCGCTGTGAACATCGTAGTCCTGGCTGATGGCGATGAGGGGGGCACTGAGGCGCGCGGCGTGGCCGGGGGCGACCTGAGCGGCCGTCTCTCGCTGGAGATGGTGCCCGCTGAGGCATCGCTCACGGAGGGGGACTTGGTTACGACCTCCGGCTTGGGCGGCAACTACCCGCGGGCCCTCCTCGTGGGTAGCGTGAGGTCTGTAGAGGACAGGCCGCAGGCCTTGTTCAAGAAGGCCACGGTGGAGCCAGCCGCGGACCTATCCGCGCTCGATACGGTGATGGTGATCATTAGCTTCCTCCCGGCGAGACTGGCGGGCCCGTGAAGTATCCGATCGCCTTCCTGGGGGCTTTCTTCACCGCCGTGCTGGCGGCCTCCGTGGCTCCCTATGTGAGCATCTTGGGCGTGACACCGGACTTGGTGCTGATCTTCGCCGCCTGCTGGGCGATGCTCCGCGGCCAGCGCGAGGCGATGGTCGTAGTGCCGATGGCGGGCCTCCTGCGCGACCTCACGACGAGCGATCCAGTGGGTACCTCCGTGCTCGCCCTTTCGCCCATCGTGGCGCTGGCCGTGCTGCGCGACCTGCGGCCGGTCGAGAGCGACTTGCTGCCCGTGCTCGCGGTTGTGGCGGTGGCGAGTCTGGCCTACGCCGTCATCAGCATGACCGTCCTGACTGCAGTCGGCGATGACGTGCCGTGGAGGACGGGCTTGCTGCGGGTCACCTTCCCCTCCATGCTGGTGAACGCGCTCTTCGCCGTTGCGATGTACGTTCCGATGCGATGGCTGAATCCGCGCCCCCGATCGGAGAGCTTCGGCGTCGGTTCGGCGGTGCGGTTATAGAGGCTGATGGACCCCTACTTGGTGCCGAAGCGAGAGCGAGAGCGCGGAAAAGGAGGGCCGCTGGGCCGGCGGCACCGCGTCTTCGCGGTGCTGCGCGCACTGGTCATCCTCCTCTTCGGGATCCTCATTGTCCAGTTGCTGCGCCTTCAGGTGATCCAGGGCGACGAGTACGCCCAGCGGGCGGAGATCAATGCCCTGCGAGAGCTGCAGATTCCGGCGGCGCGCGGTCTGATCCTAGACCGGGAGGGACGGCCTCTGGTCCTGAACGTCGCTCGCTTCTCGGCGGCGATAGTGCCGGGGGACCTTCCAGAGCGAGGAGAGATGGGAGTATTCCAGCAACTGGAGAGGGTCACCGGCGTGCCGACTGAGGAGATCGAACGGAAAGTGCTGGCTGGCATCGAGGAGAGCGGGCCGCTTGAGCCCGTGGTCATCAAGTCGGACGTCGATGAGGAGACGGCGTTGGTGCTGCGGGAGCTGGAAGCGGTCACGCCGGGCCTAGAGCTCCTCACGGAACCTACCCGCGACTACCTAGCGGGTCCCCTCGTGTCCCATACGCTGGGCTACGTGGGACCCATCTCGGAGGACGAGTACGAGGCACTGAAGGACCGGGGCTATCTGTTCCAAGACCACATGGGCAAGGCGGGAGTGGAGCTGATCTACGAGCCGGTCCTTCGCGGTCGGCCCGGCAAGAAGCTGGTGGAAGTGGACGCCCTGGGTGGGGAACTGAAGGTGATCTCGGAGCGGCGCCCCCTGGATGGCTCCAACCTGGTGGTCACCATAGACCTTGACCTTCAGAAGGTAGTGATGGACACACTGCAGGAGCACACGGCCGGAGGCGACAACTCGGCGGCGGTGGTCATGGACGTCCGCAGCGGAGAGATCCTGGCCATGGTCTCCCTCCCAACCTTCGACAACAACGTGTTCTCCGGCCCCGTCAGCGACGAGGATCTGGCCGCCCTGCTGGAAGCGCCGAGCAAGCCCCTGGTGAACCACGCCATTGCCGAGAGGTACGCGCCGGGCAGTACGTTCAAGACTATCGTCGGCGCGGCCGCCCTTCAGGAGGGAATCGCCACCGCAAGCACAACTATTACCAGCCGCGGCTACATCACGGTGGAACACGAATTCGACCCCAACGTGGTGACCGTATTCAACGACTGGGCGGCTCTGGGGGCCCTGGACTTCTACGGCGGCATCGCCATGTCTTCCGACGTGTACTTCTACTATCTGGCTGGCGGGAAGGCCGATGAGGGGTTCGTCGGTCTGGGGGAGGCCCGCGTCGCCCGCTACGCCCGCGCCTTCGGCCTGGGCGAGCCGACGGGGGTGGATCTGGCGGGGGAATCGGCTGGCCTGGTGCCCGACGCCGAGTGGAAGGAAGAAGTCCTGGGCGAGAGCTGGTTCGTGGGCGATACTTACAACTTCGGCATCGGCCAGGGGTACCTATCGATCACGCCGCTCCAGCTCATCACCGCCGTCTCAGCGATAGGCAACGGAGGCAAGGTGCTGACACCACACCTGCTGCGGGAGGTGCAGGACGGCCACGGTAACGTCCTTCAGCGGTTTGAGCAGAGCGTGCGCAGGACGGTGCCGGTGGAGCCAGAGTACCTCCAGATCGTGAAGGAAGCGATGCGCCAGTCTGTGACGAAGGGCGTGGCCAAGAAGGGGGCCGTGGCGGGCATCGAGATGGCTGGCAAGACAGGGACGGCGGAGTTTGGCCCGGGCCGCGACGACGGCTCCCACGAGACGCACGGCTGGTTCGTGGGCTTCGCGCCGTACGATGAGCCCGAAGTCGCCGTGGTGGTGTTCCTGCAGCGAGGAGGCGGCGGTGACGCCGCGGCCCCGGCCGCCAGCGCGATCCTGGACTACTATTTTCACGGCCCCCAACTGGCTCAGAAGCCTGTCCTGAACGAAGCCGAAGGGCCGCAGGAAGGGCAGTAGTGGAGCGCCGCGTCGCTCGCCACTTCGACTACGCGCTGCTGCTGCTGGCGGCGGCGCTCGTGGCCTACGGTGCCCTGCTCATATACAGTGCCTCCTTGACGGCCTACCCGGACGGCATCGCTGGCCTGAACCACCCGGTTGCCAAGCAGGCGATGTTCGCCCTGTTCGGCCTGGCGGTGACGGTGATCATCGCCTGGATGGACTACCGGGTGTTCGGGCAGATGGCGCCGGCCCTGTACGCCCTGTCAATCCTCATTCTGGTGGTCGTGCTGTTCCTAGGGGAGAGCGCCTTCGGCTCGCGACGGTGGATCACAATGGGGGGGACGCAGATACAGGCCTCGGAGGTGGCGAAGCTGCTCACCATCGTCGCCCTGGCCCGCTACCTGGCTGACCGGCAGCTCCAGATCACGCGCGTGCGGGTGTTCCTGACCTCGCTGGCTGTGACGGCCCTGCCGGCGGGGCTTGTGATGGCGGAGCCGGACATGGGCACTGCCATCATCTTCGGCGCCGTCTGGGTGGGGATGGTGCTCGTGGCGGGGGCGCGGGTGCAGCACGTCCTGATGATGGCGGGGTTTCTGTTGGCCGCGGTGCCGTTCGTCACCCTGGCAGTGCTGGGGGACTACCAGCGCGAGCGCATCGCTCTGTTCTTCAACCCGAACTCGGACCCGCTGGGCGGGGGCTTCAACATCCTTCAGGCGGAGATCAGCGTCGGCTCCGGCGGCGTGTTCGGCAAGGGGCTGACCGAGGGCAGCCAGACGCAGCTGGACTTCCTGCAAACGCCCACGACGGACTACATCTTTAGCGTGCTGGGCGAGGAGTTAGGGCTCATCGGGGCGGTGGTGCTGCTGGCCCTGTTCACGGCCCTTCTGTTCCGAGCAATCCGGGTGGCGACGCTGGCCCGCGATCAGTTCGGGCGGCTGCTGGCGACCGGGATAGCGATCATGATCCTGTTCCAGGTGTTCGTCAACATCGCCGTGAACATCCGGCTGCTACCGGTGACGGGGCTGCCCCTGCCGTTCATCAGCCAAGGCGGCAGCTCTCTGATCATGCTGTTCGTGGCCCTGGGGTTGCTCCAGAGCGTGCTGTTACGCCACCGCCAGATCGAGTTCTAGTCTCGCCAGCACGTCTCATTGAGCCTCGTATTGGGGCGGCGCCGTCACGCCCCACTGACGCCAGTCGTAAATGCGCAGGGCCAGGGTGAGGCGCGGCTCCCAGCCTATCGGCTTGTACTGCGGAAACTTCTCGCGGATCATCTCCCAGGCGCGGTCCAGCTCCTCGCCCGTCGCCTCCTCCACCCGGCAGCGGAGGAGAACGCCCTTCAGCAGTGCCCAGTTGTCGTCGTACTCGTCCATGAGCACAGCGATGCGGGGGTCGGCGCGCAGCGCCTCGGCGGTCGTGTAGCGCTTGCCGATATCCACGTAGACGGTGGACTCACCGTCGAATACGGGGCAGACGGGGATGACGTGGGG
>CAYFYG010000101.1:0-2163 GCA_964347225.1 uncultured Dehalococcoidia bacterium
CGCATGAGGAGTTCCCGGGCCGCGGACACGCGGCGAGAGGCGAGGACACGCGCGAGATGCTGGAAGCGGCACGCGAACTGGGGTGCAACTTCCTCCGTCTGGCCCACTATCCCCACAACGAGAACGCCGCCCTCCTGGCCGACGAGCTGGGACTCTTGCTCTGGGAGGAGGTGCCCGTCTACTGGGATATCGAGTTTGGCGACCCGGCAGTGCTGGCCGGTACCCGCAACCAGTTGCATGAGCTCATACTGCGCGACCGGGGCAGGGCGAGTGTCATCCTTTGGGGCGTGGCAAACGAGACACCGAACACGCCTGAGCGACTGGCGTTCGTATCGAACCTGGCGGCCCACGTCCGCCAGCTGGATCCCTCTCGACTGGTAACAGCGGCCCTCCTGCCCGAGGCGGGAGACCCGCTGATACCACATCTTGACGTGGTCGGCTTGAACGAGTACTTCGGCTGGTACTATGGAGAGCCGGAAGGGGTCGAGCCGCTGCTTCAGCGCCTGCGGTCCTACCACAAACCGATCATCATCTCCGAGTTCGGTGCCGACTGCGTGGCCGGTATGCGCGGTGCGTCAAACGAGCGTCGCACGGAGGAGTCGCAGGCCGACTTCTATCGACGTCAGTTCGCAATGGTCTCGCGCTTTCCATCCGTGGCCGGCACATCGCCATGGGTGCTTTACGACTTCCGTTCGCCTCTGCGGCAGAACAAGTACCAGCGCGGCTACAACCGGAAGGGCTTGATCGCGGACGACCACCGAACTCACAAGCTAGCGTTCAACGCCGTGCGCGAGATCTATGCGGGCTTGCGCCGAACCTCCCAGCGGGGACGATAACGTGCGTCTGAGCGAGCGGCGCTGGCGCGGCCGCGACACTCCAATTTCCGTATCTTCGACACTACGGGATCTTAGTGCCCCCGCTCGTGCACCACAACGAGTGGCTAAGACGGTAGGCGCCTCAGGAGTTCACTCGGGGTGACGAACTCTGTCCCTCCGTAGCCCCTGTACCGTAGCAGCTCCCGATCAGCGGTCACTAGGTATTCGGCCTGGCCTTCCACAGCCGCCTCCACAAGCCTTCGGTCTCCTTCATCCCTAAGAGGTAGGCCCTCGATCTGGGACCCCCGTACCCGGATCGACCGCGCCTCCAGGTGCTGGAGGAGTGCGTCTATCCTCCCTTTCGGAGCCATGCGCTTCAGCCACTGTGAATCGAGGACGAGCCGTGCTTCACGGAGCGTGGCTCTAGACGAGACAAGTTCCAAGCGCCCATCTAGCCAGGCGCGAACAATGCGTGCTCCGGCTCCTCCGGCTTTGGTGAGGGAGCCGACGAGCACACTGGTATCGATCGCGATTCGCATGCTGCCGGATTGCGGCACTCTGACTCGAAGTATACAGGAAGGTTGCGTCCGCCGAGACCGCTAGTCTGCCCTTGTTGCTACCTGGCACTAGCAGCGGTTAGTGGCGCCTTCACCTTGGGGCTCCGGCATCGCTCTGCCTGGAGCCAGGGCCGCGGTCGGACTAACATAGCGAGTGGTACCGTTCATGGGGGCAGGTCAATTGTGCTTCGCCGACCCGCTGCTTGCCAGGCAGATGCTCTACGGCCCGACACTAACCACACCTAGTGTGCTAACAACGTCCTCCCGGTCACGTTTGACATCGTTCCCAAATTCAAGCACCATTGGGTTACTCCCGAATCGAGGGACTTTGGGCGGAACCTCAGATAGGGGCGGTCCACGGTGCTCTGTCCGTCGTGCAGCCACGAGAACCCGGAAGGCGCGAAGTTCTGTAGCGAGTGCGCGACGTCCCTCCAGTCGGACGTCACGTGTCCAAACTGCGGAACATCCAATGCCCCCGGCAGCAAGTTCTGCAATGAGTGCGCTCAGCCCCTGACGCAGGCCGCAACCCCATCTCGCACCCCAACGCCAGCTCCCTCCCCATCTCTCCCGACCTCCTTCGCCGGTGGCCGCTCCCAGGTCAAGCGCTTCCTGGGCGAGGGAGGCCGCAAGCGCGTCTTCCTGGCCCACGACACCAGGCTTGACCGCGATGTGGCCTTCTCCCTGATCAAGACCGAGGGCCTTGACTCCGCCGGCCTGGCCCGCGTCCGCCGTGAGGCGCAGGCGATGGGCCGCCTCGGCTCCCATCCCCACATCGTCACCGTCCACGACAT
>CAYFYG010000102.1:0-11356 GCA_964347225.1 uncultured Dehalococcoidia bacterium
CCCCCGTCAAGCTGTCACCCTCCGTGCAGCCCGGGCAGGTGATCTCCTACAACGGCTGGGAGCCGTACCAGTACCGGACCTGGAAGGGCGCCTCCGATGTTGAGACGGGCATGGTGAAGTGGCTGCACTTTGCGGGCGGCTACGGTCATCTGCGATACTGGCCTCTGCAGTGGCAGCCCGTCCCCTTCGACCGCGGCATCAGGGTTGCCGTGGCCAAGCTGGACTAAGGGCCTTGAGGCACGAAACCTCGCCAGGCTGGCCACGTACCAGAGAGGAGGAGCAACCTCATGTACCTTGACCTGAATAAGGAGCTCACTGACGAGCAGAAGAGCGTGAAGGAGGAGACCCACCGGTTCGCGGCGGAGGTGCTGCGCCCCGCCAGCATCGAGCTGGACAAGCTCTCCCCGGACGAGGTCATCGCCGATGGCTCCCCCATGTGGGAGGTCTTCCGCATGGCCTACAAGCAGGGCCACCACCTTGCTGGCATGCCGGAGCAGTTCGGCGGCGTGGAGCTGTCCCCCCTCTCCAGTCAAATACGCACCGAGGAGATGGGCTGGGGCAGCGCCGACTTCGCCATCGCCTTGGGTGTCAGCCCCTTCCCCTTCACGTTCGCCTCAAGGAGCGGCAGCGAGGACCTGATGCAGGAGGTCGTTGCCCCCTTCTGCAAGGACACCGAGGCAAAATACGTCGGCTGCTGGGCCATCACCGAGCCCCAGCACGGCTCCGACTCCCTCCTCGTCGGCTCGAAGGAGTTTGGCGACATCGATGTCTCCTTCGACTGTATCGCCCGTCTGGACGGCGACGAGTACGTGATCAACGGCCAGAAGGCCGCTTGGGTCTCCAATGGTACGATTGCCACCCACGCCTGCACCTTCCTCTCCGTCGACCCCGGCCAGGGAGCGGCCGGTGGTGGTGTGGCCATCGTCCCCCTCGACCTGCCCGGCGTCTCCAGGGGCAAGCCCCTCAACAAGATCGGGCAGCGCGGCCTCAACCAGGGAGAGATCTACTTCGACAACGTCCGCCTGCCCAAGCATTACATGGTCGTCCAGCCGCCTGCCTACCCCTTCATCATCGATGGCATCCTCGCCACGGCCAACGCCGGCATGTCCGCCATCTTCACCGGGGTTGCCCGTGCCGCCTTCGAGGAGGCGCTGATCTACTGCAGGGAGCGGGTCCAGGGCGGCAGGCCAATCTGCGAGCACCAGCTCGTGCAGAAGCAGTTGTTCGACATGTTCATCAAGGTGGAGAGCGCCCGTGCCCTCTCCCGCGGCGCCATGACCTACAACGCCACCACCATCCCTCCGGCCACTCAATACTCCATCGCCGCCAAGGTATACTGCACCCAGGCCGCCTTTGAGGTGTCCAGCGACGCCATCCAGCTACACGGCGGCTACGGCTTGGCCAAGGACTTCCTTGTGGAGAAGCTGTTCCGCGACGCCCGCGCCTCCATGATTGAGGATGGCACCAACGAGGTGCTCACGCTGGCCGGGGCTCGCAAGATTATCGATCAGTACCACCCGTGATCCCTGCCTCGCCCGTGGCCTCCTGCGGGGGCTCGTAGTCTGGCACCCGCGGGAGCGCCGCCGGCGGGCGCACACTCGGTCTATCCGCTCGACCACGAGCCGCACGAGAGATACGGCGCCGAACTGCGTCAGGATGTCACCCGTTTCCAGGCGCCTGGCTGCGCCTCTGGCCGGCACCGGGCCGTTCGCAACCTCGGCTGGTGGCTCGAGCGAGGCTGCTCCCCGTCGCTAGTGCTTCAGCCCCCTACTGGCCCAGAAATAAGTCGACTGCGGGGTATCCGGACCTTGGGCGGGCCACCTCGAAGTTCGAACCCGGACTCCCCGCAGTAGCAGCTACAATCTAGTCTACCGCCAAGCGGGTGTCTGTCAGGCATTACCACTATCTAGCGTGGGGTTTTTCCCCACGCATCGCGTCTCACTCGGCGGCCGTCAGCAGCCCCGTCCTCAGCGCATATTGCACCAATTGCGAGCGGTGATGCAGGTTCAGCTTTTCCATGATGCGCTGCCGGTACGTATCCACTGTCTTGGGGCTGATCACCAGCTTCTCGGCGATCTCCTGGTTCGTGAATCCCTCAGCGGTGAGCTTGAGCACCTCCTTCTCGCGGCTGGTCAGCGCCTCCAGCGCCCCCTTCCCCCCTTCGCCGCGGGCCCCCTTGAGGTACTCGCCCAGCACCTTCTTCACCGCCGACGGATACAGGAACACCTCTCCCCGCTGGGCGGCCCGGATCGCGTCCATCAGCTCCGTGTCGGCCGAGCTCTTCAGCACGTAGCCCGAGGCCCCCATCTGCAACGTCTGAAACAGGTAATCCTCCTCCGCATGCACCGTCAGTATGACGACGTGGCAGGGAAGCTCTAGCTCGTGAATCGCTTTCGCCGCTGCCAGCCCGTCCATCTCCGGCATCGAGATGTCCATGACGATAACGTCTGGCTTGAGGGTTTGCCCCAGATCTATCGCCTCGCGGCCGTTGGACGCCTCCCCCACCACCTCCATATCGGGCTCCAGGTTCAGCAGGGCCCGCAGACCGGAGCGCAGCACCGCATGGTCATCGGCCAGCACGACTCGAATCTTCTCGGCCACCGGGCCTATCGCCTGCCGCTCCGCGGCAGCAGGACATCCGCCGACACCCGCGTGCCTCCGCCTACGACTGACTCAACTCGCAAGGTGCCCCCCACCAGGGCCAGCCTCTCCTCCATCCCGAACAAGCCGAGCCCCGACTCTCGCGAGTCCTTGGTGCCTTCCACGTCGAATCCGCAACCATCATCCTCCACGAGCAGCCGCAGCGTCCGTCCCTTGCGGGTCAGGCGCACCAGCACCTGCGATGCGTTGGCGTGCTTGGCCACGTTAGTGAGCGCCTCCTGCACGATGCGGTAGAGCACCAGCTCCACTCCCACCGGAAGGCGCCCCAACCGGCTGCTGGTGAACGCGGCCCGCACCGGCCACCGCTGGGAGAAGTCCTGCACGAGCGACTGCAGGGCCGCCTCCAACCCCAGGTCGTCCAGCATGGGAGGCCGCAAGTCGATTGCCAGTCGACGCACCCCTTCCAGAGTCGCTCCGGTGAGGTCCCTCAGCTCCGTCAGCCGTCGCCGCAACCGCTGATCCGTCAGCGACCGCTCCAGCAGGCGCAGCCGCACCAGCACCGATGTCAAGGCCTGTGCTGTGTCATCGTGCAGCTCGCGTGCTATGCGCTTGCGCTCCTCCTCCTGAGCGGTCAGCACCTGCGACGACATCTGCCTCAGCCGCACCTGGTACTCCCGCGCCTTCACCAGCAACTCGTCCAGTTCGTCCAGTACATCTCGCACGAAGGACGCGTTCTGACAGCGGGTGCATGCCTCCGGCGTCTGAAGAGCCGCCAGACGTGCAGCCTCCTCCGGTGTGGCAGCTGGCACCACTGGCGCGGCCGCATCGGTGCTGCCAGCACGGGCCATCATCGAGATGAAAGACGCGTTCAGCATCGCCGCCTGGTCGCGGTCTAGGCTGTAGAGGCGGCCGTTCCCAGAATTCGGCTGTAACTTAACCAGACCGTATCCCCGAAGAATTGCCAGGTGTCGGTTCACTGTCCGCGGCGATAAGCCGGTCTCCTCCGCGATCCGACGCACAGTGGAGGCCCCGCCGCTCAACACATACAGTATCTCTAGGCGGCGCTTGCTGCCCACCACCCGCATAACGGGCGCCAGGGCATGACTAATCTCCGAGGCGACGTCCAGGGCCAAGCTCTCTTCCCTCTGGCAAATCGATTATAGCATGGCCCCACCCGCGACGTCGGGTAAGGCCCCACCCACCATCCTTAGTCTGCCCGACAGACAGATTGGCTTCCATCCGCCAAAGTAATGGTGGGCCTACGGGGGAATCAGCATGAACGAAACCGTCCCGCAAACTGAGCGGCTGCCCCGACAAAGCCGGCGCTTGCGCGTCCTGGTGGCCGACAAGAACGCTCACTTCCGCGAGACGGTGCGCCGTGTCTTGGTTCGCGTCGGCCGCTGCGCCGTCTGTGGCGAGGCCGCCACTATCGCCGAGGTCATCCATGGCGTCACCACCTCCTCCGTCGACCTCCTTCTTCTGGACATCGATATGGTCACTCAGGATCGACTGGCTGAGCTAAACCGGCTGGCCAAGCGGCTACCCCAGGTCAAGGTCGCCGTGCTCCTCTCCAACGACACGCCCGAGTACCGCCAGGCGGTCCGGCGCCACGGGGACCACTTCTGCGTGGCCAAGGACAGCCTGGAGGACCAGCTCCCGCCCGTCCTCAAGAGCGTCTTGGCGCTCTAGGTGCACGGTTGGCTCCCCCCCACCGCGCATCGGCACCCGCGCCTTGCCCTGCGCACTCACCTTTGCGGTAGGCGACAGCGCGGGCTATAATCCGTGATTAGGCTCGGCTAAGTCTCTTCCGGGTCACAGAAGGAGGATGGTCCAGTGCTTGCTAAGCTCCGCACCCCTTGGACGGGGGCCGTGCTACTCGGCATTGCCGTCGTCGCAGTGGTCGTCGTCATGGTGATGGCTGGCGGTGGGGATGATGATGAGGAGGCCGTGACTGGGGACATCCAGCGGAGCCCCGACACACCGATCGTCATCCCCGCCCACGAGCCCATCATCGTCGGTGTGTCCACCGCCCTGACTGGCCCGATCGGTGAGCGCGGCGCCGAATATCGTGACGCCGTCATCACCAGCGTCAATCGCTGGAAGGAGGCTAACGGCGGCCAAATCGCTGGGCACGATATCGAGGTCTGGGCTGAGGATGACGGCTGCACGGCGGCGGACCACGCGGCCATCGCAGCAAGGCGCCTGGTCGGACGCCAGGGCCTGGTGGGAGTCATCGGGCCTCAGTGCAGCACAGGCGTGGCGGTGGCTATGCCGGTCTACCAGGACGCCGGCGCAGTGGCGATCTCGGGCTCCGCCACGCGGACCGATCTGACCACCGGTCAGCCTGAAAACGGCTTCTTCTTCCGCACGGCCTATCGCAATGACCTTGAGGGCACCTTCATCGGCCTCTTCCTGGCTGAAAGCGTGGAAGCTGACACCGTGTACCTGATCGACGCCAACGAGCTGTTCAGCAGGGACTTGGCCCTTTCGGCCCAGAGGCTTTTGAGACTTGCAGGGGTGAAGGTGACGCGCAGAGCCATCGGCTCGGGGGACGTCGACTTCAGGTACCTCGCCGACGAGGTAGTCACTAGCGACCCTGACTTTGTCGCCTTCACCGGCTTCAACCCGGAGGCGGCTCTCATCTACAGGCAGATTCGCGACGCGGGTTACGAGGGGCTGTTCGGAGCGGGCGACGGCGCGGCCTCCGTCCCTGGCTTCGTCGAGCCCGTAGGCGCGGACGCGGCCGAGGGCGTCCTGTTCTCCGGTTGCGAGTATCCCCTCTCCCAGGATTTCCTGGATGATTTCGCGGAAGCCCACGGCTACGTCCCCACCGCAACCTTCATCGCTCAGTACGCCGACGCCGTCACCGTCCTGCTGGACGCGGTCAAGGAAGTCGCCCAGGAGAAGGACGACGGCTCGCTCGTGATCCAGCCCAAGCCCCTTCGTGACGCCGTGCGCGCCACCAACATTACTGACGGCGTCTCCGGCACCCTCGCCTTCGACTCCAACGGCGACCGTGTCCCAAAACCCGGCGATGAGCTGTCGGAGGTGCAGGAGACCGCCCTCGCGGCCAACGAGGACATCTTCGCCTCCCTCGGACTCATCCCCTGTCAGGTCCAGGACGGACAGTTGGTCGTCGGCGGCGGCCCCGAAGCCGAGGAGATCGAGTTCCCTTAGTGGCCCGGGGCAAGCTTCTCGCCATCCACTGTTCCACGAGTCAGGCCGAAAGGACGTAGAGTGATGACATCAGCGCCTTCCGGAGGACCCCGGTCCTTCACCTCGCGCATTGCCATGTGGAGCGCCCGCCACCGCAAGCCCGTGGCCGTCGGTTGGGTTCTCGTCGTCGTCTTGGCCCTTGGTGCCTGCTCGGCTATCGAGGCCAACACTGACGTCGATCAGGAAGCACCCGGCGAGACCGGCGAGGCCAGCCGCCTCTATGAAGAGAGGTTCGGCATCGAGGGTTCCGATCAACCGACCGAGTTCGTCACGTTCTCGCATCCCTCGCTCACCGTGGACGATCAGGAGTACAAGGACACGGTCGAAGGACTCATGGCCGATCTGAGGGAGCTGCGGGTGGAGGAGACCGAGGGCGTGGGCGGCACCGCCGTGGTCTCCAGCACCCGGCTAGTCGCTTCCACGACCAGCCACTATGACATCGGAGCCTCAAGAGACGCGTCGCCCTTCGTCGCCCAGCGTGAGTCCGGCGGCGATGTCACCTTCGCCCTGGTCGAGATGGAGGGGGAGGTCGATGAGGCGATCGACAACATCGATCCCGTGATCGAAGCCGTGGCCGAAGCGCAAGAGGCGGCTGGCGACTTCGAGATTTTCGTCGGCGGTGAGGCCTCCCTCAACAAGCAGATCAACGAAATCGTTGAGGAGGACTTCGGTCAGGCGACAATCCTCAACCTGCCCATAACCTTCGTCATCCTCATCCTCGCATTCGGCGCCGTGGTCGCGGCGGTCGTTCCGCTGGCACTTGCCTTCGCCGCCGTCGTACTGGCGGTGGCTGTCCTGACCCTGATAAGCCAGACGTACGCAATGGACCAGGCCTTCAGTGAAATCGTCCTCCTCATGGGCCTTGCCACTGGTATCGACTACTCTCTGTTCGTCATCAGCCGCTATCGCAGCGAGCGCAGGGCAGGGCGCTCCAAGGACGACGCCCTGCAAGTCGCCACCGGCACCTCGGGCAAGGCGATCTTCTTCGCCGGTGCCACCACCGTCTTCGCTGTCGCTGGCATGTTCCTCATGGATGATCAGATCTTCTCCAGTCTGGGTCTGTCAGCTATGATCGTCGTCACCCTCGCCGTCATCGGCGCTATGACCCTGCTGCCGGCCATCATCACCATGATGGGCGACAACATAGATCGGCTCGGAGTACCCTTCCTTGGCCGTGGCACCGGTGAGGGGGGTGGAGTATGGGGCTTCATCGTCGATCGCGTGCTGGCCCGGCCTCTCATCCCCGCCATCGTAACCATCGCCGTCTTGCTCGTGGTGACATATCCGCTCCTCAACCTCAACCTCGGATTCAACGGCGTGAAGAGCTTCCCGGAGGACGCCGAAGGCACCAGGGCGCTTGCCACGCTGGAGGACAACTTCGCCCTGGGGTTGGCGCAGCCCGCCGTACTGGTAGTCGACGCGGGAGAGAAGCAGAACGTCTTCGCCCAGAACATCCAGGACTCTGCGGCAGAGCTGCTTCGTCTTGTGGAAGAGGACACGCTGTCGGACGAGAAGCCGGATGCTCTCTACGGCCCGCCGGCGCAGGAACCGGACTTCAACGACGCCGGCGACACGGGTGCGATCTTCATCCCCGTCAACGGCGATTCCGGCGAGCAGCGCGCCATCAACGCCGTCAACAAGCTCCGTGATGACCTCATTCCCGCCGCTTTTGAGGACGGTTCCGCCGATGTCCTAGTGACCGGCGCCACCGCTGCCAACATAGACTTCAGGGACAAGATCTACTCCCGGACCCCTATCCTCCTCGCCTTCGTGCTCGGTCTCGCCTTCATCATCCTTCTCCTCACCTTCAGGTCGCTCGTTATCGCCGTCAGCGCGATCATCCTCAACCTCCTCTCGGTCGGCGCCGCCTACGGCCTCCTCGTCCTCGTGTTCCAAGAGGGATGGCTGCTGGAGGGAGTGCTTGATTTCGAGGCCACCGGCATCATCGAATCCTGGCTGCCCCTGTTCGTCTTCTGCATCCTCTTTGGAATGTCGATCGACTACGAGATGTTCGTCATGACCAGGATCAAGGAGAAGTACGAGCAGGGGCTCAGCACCGACGAAGCCATCGCCCAGGGGATGAAGGGAACCGCTGGCGTGATCACCAGCGCCGCGGCGATCATGATTGCCGTCGCCACCATCTTCGCCTTCACGCGACTGATTGGCCTGCAGCAGTTTGGCTTCGCCCTGGCCGTCGCCATCGCCGTCGACGCCACCATCATCCGAGCCTTCGTGCTGCCCACCACGATGAAGCTCCTCGGCAAGTGGAACTGGTACTTCCCCTCCTGGCTGGAGTGGATCCCCAAGCTCCCGATGTCCGAGGAGGTCGCCCCGTTGCCAGCGGAGGGCACCGCGCCGGTCGGCGGCCGCTAGGAGGCCGCGAGAACCACGGCCGGCAACGTTCATGCTATTGTTTGCGTGATGGCCGGTGGAGCCGCTCCCAGCTCGTGCAGACCCGAGGACGTGGGTGAATCACCTCGGGTAAGCGGCGTCATTCTGGCCGGCGGCTCCAGTCGGCGCCTGCGGACGAACAAGGCGCTGGAGCGCATCGGCGGCAAGACCCTCATCGAGCGGGTCATCGACAGCCTCGCGCCTCTGACAACCGAGCTGCTCGTCGTGCTGGCCCGCCCCAAGCAGGCGGCGGTCCTGCCCCTGCCGTCCTCGGTGCGGGTCGTGACCGATCGCTTCCCCGGCCATGGCTCGCTCGGCGGAGTCTTCACCGGGGTCGAGGCCTCCGCCGAGCCTTGGAGCCTGGTCGTCGCCTGCGACATGCCTTTCCTGAACGTCGACCTCCTGCGCCATCTGGTGGCGGAAAGCGCTGACGTCGACGCCGTGGTACCCCGCCTGAAGGGCGAGCCCGAGCCCCTTCACGCCCTCTACTCCAAGGCCTGCCTCGTCCCCATGCAACGCAGGCTGGAGGAGGGCAACCTCAAGATCGCCTCGCTATTCGAGACGATGAGAGTGGGCTATCTGGACGAAGGCACGATCGACCGCATCGACCCGGGCCACCTCAGCTTCTTCAACGTCAACACCCGCGCCGACCTGGACGAGGCCCGCAGGCTGGCGCTGAAATTCGGCTGCCCCAATGCGACGCTTGATCTGGGCACTCGCGACACTGATAATCCCTTAGCAGACCATTACATCTGAGCCAGTAGCTCAAGCGACGAGGGGAAGGAGGTGAGAGCGATGACCTGGCTGTGGCGTCCCGGCTTCACCTGAGCCTGACGGATGCGCCCCACGGGCATGACGCAGGTTCTGCGCCAGTCATCTGCTCAAACGGCCTCCGCATCCGCTCCCCCCAGCGGGCCTTCGCCCTCTTAGAGGCCATTCCCGTTCAGGCCCGTACCCTTCCGGCGTAGCGGCACCCCGATCTCTCTTTGAGGCCAGAGCGCGGTGCCCACCCGTCTCGGCGAGGCCGTGAGGCGACCGGCTGCTGTCTGCAGCCTCTTCCCATCTGGGGCCATCCCAAGCTCCGATCGGAGCAAGTCATGTTGTTCACTGCCTGCTATCTGTGGAGGAAGAATCGATGGTTGACTATCGCCCGATGTGGACCGACCTGGACCTCGATCTGGAGAAGCACGACATGCTGCTACAGGCGTTTCCCAGCATGTATGGAAGCGTCTTTCTCGGCCAACAGAATAGACCCCAGGCCATGGAGTACTTTGACTTCGTTGTTGGGGAGATCCACGGCCTGAGAGTCAAAGAGCTCATGGATCACAAAGCCAGCGGCGGCAAGGTTGTCGGGCTCTACTGTGTCTTCGTCCCCGAGGACCTGATCCTGGCCGCCGACGCCATCCCCGTGGGGCTCTGCGCGGGCGCCCAGTTCTCCGTTCCCGATGCCGAGGAGGTGCTGCCCCGCAACACCTGCGCCCTCATCAAGTCCTCCTTCGGCTTCAAGGTCGGCCGCACCTGCCCCTACGTGCAGGCCAGCGATTTCCTCATAGGCGAGACCACCTGCGACGGTAAGAAGAAGATGTACGAGCTCCTCGCCGAGCATCACCCCACGTACGTCATGGAGGTGCCCCAGAAGAAGACCCCGCTCGGGCGCCAGTTGTTTGTCGAGGAGCTCCGCGCTCTGAAGACGAAGCTGGAGGCGGAGACGGGCACCGCCGTCACCGCCGACAAGCTGGCACAGGCCACCGCCGTCATCGAGGCCAAGCGCAGCGCCCTGCAGCGCCTGCACCGCATCCGCAAGGCCCGACCGGTTCCCATCAGCGGCCTGGACGCCCTGCTGGTGACCCAGATCTCCTTCTACGACGACCCCGTCCGCTTCACCGATAAGGTGAACGCCCTCTGCGACGAGCTGGAGACCAAGATCGCCCGGGGCGGAGACGTCGCCGCAGCGGATTCTCCCCGCGTCCTGATTAGCGGAAGCCCGACGGCCATCCCCAACTGGAAGCTCCACCAAGTCCTGGAGGAGAGCGGAGCGGTTGTGGTCGGTGAGGAGTCCTGCACCGGGACCCGCTACTTCAACTACCTCACGCCTGAAAACGATGGCAGCCTTCCCGCTCAGCTCGCGGCCATCGCTGACCGCCAGCTTGAAACCCACTGCGCCTGCTTCACCCCCAACGATGAGCGGATACAGGACATCCTCGCCCTAGCCAGGGACTGGGCCGTGGACGGAGTCGTCCACTACAACCTCCAGTTCTGTCACACGTTCGCCAACGAGGCGGTGAAGGTGGAGAAGGCCCTCGCGGCGGCGGACATCCCCCTCCTGCGCATAGAAAGCGACTACGGCGACGAGGACATCGGCCAGCTCAGGACCAGGGTGGACGCCTTCTTGGAGATGATTCGACGATGACCTTCGCGGGCCTCGATATCGGCTCCCGTACCATCGTGCTCGTAGAGCTTGGCGACAAGATGAACGACTTCGCAATCGCCGACACCGGGCCCAACCCCCTGGACCGCTGCCAGGGGCTCTTGGCAGGCAGAACGTACTCGCGCCTGGTGGCCACCGGCTACGGCCGGCATCTGGCCGCGGCCACCCTCGCCGACGAAGTCGTGTCGGAGATCAGGGCCTACGCTGTGGGAGGCCGATACCTCTATCCCGACTGCCGCACCGTCATCGACGTTGGCGGTCAGGACTGCAAGGTCACCCTGCTCTCCGATCGCGGGGAAGTGCGGAAGTTCGAGATGAACGACCGCTGCGCCGCAGGCACTGGCAGGTTTCTTGAGGTGATGGCCAGAGCTCTGGGGATGGACGTTGGCCAGCTCGGTGATCATGCTCTGACCGCGACGCGAGCCGTCGCCATCAACAGCCTCTGCACCGTCTTCGCCGAATCCGAAGTCGTGTCCCTCATCGCTCGGGGCGAGGAAAGCCCGGCGATAGCCCTGGGTCTGCACGAGGCCATCGTCGCCCGCATATCTGCCATGGTGCGCCGCGTCGGCCCCAGGGAGCGTGTCCTGTTTGCCGGTGGGGGAGCGCTCAACTCCTGCCTCAGGCAATTGCTGGGCCACAAGCTGGGCATCGACCTCACTGTGCCGGAGCAGCCGCAGATCGTCGGTGCCCTCGGCGCGGCACTGGTGGCGAGACGTTGAG
>CAYFYG010000103.1:0-2534 GCA_964347225.1 uncultured Dehalococcoidia bacterium
GGCCCGCGACCCGATGAAGGAGCACGAGCGCATCGTGCGGGAGGCTCTGAAGTCTCACGGCGGCTCTGAGGTGCAGATGATGGGAGACGGCTTCATGACCTCCTTCCTTTCGGCAACCAGAGCTCTGGAGTGCTCGGTCGCCATGCAGCGGGCGTTCGCGCAGCGCAATGAGGCGGCAGAGGAGCCGATACTGGTGCGGGTGGGCCTCAACGCAGGGGAGCCGATAGCGGAGGAGGAGGACCTTTTCGGGATGGCGGTCATTGCTGCGGCGAGAATAGCGGCCCAGGCTGAAGGTGGGCAGATACTCGTTGCCAACGTCATTAGGGAGCTGGCAGCGGGGAAGGACTTCCTCTTCAGCGATCGGGGACAGGTAACGCTGCGGGGTTTTGAGGAGCCGGTACGGCTGTACGAGGTGCACTGGCAGGACACCTAGAGCCGTGCGCTCCAGGCGCTGTTCCCTGGCCGCAACGGGTACGTTAGAATCGCGGCAAGGAGTCCCTTCTTGACCATTCGCGTTCTCGCCCCAGACGTCGCCGCCCGGATCGCCGCCGGCGAAGTCGTCGAGCGGCCCGCGTCCGTCGTCAAGGAGCTGGTGGAGAACGCCTTGGACGCCGGTGCCGCCGCCGTCTCGGTCGAGATCAGCCGCGGCGGTACGGACACCATCCGGGTGACGGACGACGGCTGCGGCCTCGCCGCCGAAGATCTGGAGATCGCCTTCGCCCGTCACGCCACCAGCAAGCTGACCGACGACCCTTCGACAGGCTCAGGGCAGGCTCCCTCAGAGTGGAGCCTTTTGCACATAACAACGCTGGGGTTCAGGGGCGAGGCCCTCGCCGCCATCGCCGCCGTGGCCGAGGTGGAGATGGTTTCGCGGCCGCCCGGCGCTGATGCCGCCGCCTACATCCGCCTGACCGAATGCGCCATCGCGGAGCGGGGGAGCCGGGGGGCGCCAGTGGGCACCAACGTCAGCGTCCGCGGCCTGTTCGCTCGCCAGCCGGCCCGCCGCAAGTTCCTGCGCTCTCCCTCCACCGAGGCCAACCAGATAGCCTCCGTGGTTAGCCACTACGCCCTCGCCTACCCGGCCGTGCGCTTCTCCCTTGCCCTCGACGGCCGGCAGGTGCTGCTGACTAGCGGCAGCGGCGAACTGCGGGACGCAGTGGCCGCCGTCTACGGGGCGGATGTAGCCGCCGCGATGCTTCCCGTCCAGCCGGGAGAGGGCTCCATCGTCGTAGAAGGGCTCGCTGCCGCGCCTCACGTCAGCCGCGCCAGCCGCGGCTACGTGAGCCTGTTTGTCAACGGGCGCTGGATCCAGAGCCGCCGCCTGGCATACGCCGTGGACGAGGCGTACAGGGGCATGCTTATGGTCGGGCGCTATCCCATCGCTGTCCTCTACCTGCGCATGCCCTTCGAGGAGGTCGACGTCAACGTCCACCCGACCAAGCGCGAGGTCCGCTTCCGCGATGAGTCTGCCGTCTTCGGGGCCGTCCAGCGGGCGGTGAGAGCAGCGATCCTGGAGAGTGCGCCTGTACCCGGCGCTTCGACGGCTCCCTCAACCACGATGGAGCTCTCCGGTCAACCCACGTCGCCGCCCCTCTGGGAGCACGCCCGCGCCTTGGACCGCCGGCAGGCGGAAACGGAGCCCGCGCAGCCGTCCCCTGCGGACGGATTGCCCGCGCCTGCCGCCCTCCCCGCTCTGCGCGTCATCGGCCAGCTCGGCAGCACCTACATCATCGCCGAGGGCCCCGACGGCATGTACCTTATCGATCAGCACGCCGCCCACGAGCGCGTCCTCTACGAGCGCTTCTGCCGCCGGCGCCTGGAGCGCGCTCCGGAAGTCCAGGCTCTGCTGGAGCCGCTCACCCTGGATCTATCGCCCCCGCACCGGGCTTTGATCGCGGAGCATCAGGAGCTTCTGAGCGACCACGGCTTCGCCGTCGAACCCTTCGGCCAGAGGTCGTACTTGGTGCGCGCTCTCCCCACGACCCTGACCGGGTCTGACTCTCGCCAGGCGATCGCATCATTCCTGGACCTGATGCTGGAGGAGGGAGAAGGGGATCGCCGCGACCGCGTAGCCATGTCCCTGGCCTGCCACGGCGCCATCCGCGCCGGCAAGACGCTGAGTCAGGAGGAGATGCGAGAGCTGGTCACTCAGATGGAGGGCTCGGAGGCGCCCAATAGCTGCCCCCACGGCCGGCCCACCATGATCCACATGAGCGCCGAGATGCTGGCCCGCGAGTTCGGCCGGCGCTAGGCGTCCTGCCGCTCCCGCCGCGTGAGGTAGCCGTCGCGCATCTCCAGGACGACGTCGGCCAGGGCGGCCATGCGGGGGTCGTGGGTGACCATGATGCCGAGTTTCTGTCGCCCCTTCACTTCGGCGATCAGGGACCGCACCACCTGCTCGCCCAGCTCCGAGTCCAGGTTGGCGGTGGGTTCATCGACGAGGATGAGCCACGGATCGCGCATCAGAGCGCGGGCTATGGCCACCCGCTGTCGTTCGCCGGCGGAGAGCTGCCTGGCGAGGGCGTGTGCGCGGG
>CAYFYG010000104.1:0-2855 GCA_964347225.1 uncultured Dehalococcoidia bacterium
GGCTGCGTCCTCTACGAGATGGTGACCGGCCGTCCGCCCTTCCTGGGCGACGACGCTGTGGCCATCATCAGCCAGCACATCAACACGGCCCCGGTGGCTCCCTCCTGGCACAACCCGGACGTGCCCAGGGCGCTTGAGGCTCTGATCCTGCGGTGCCTGGCCAAGGACCCCGACGAGCGTCCGGAAAGCGCGGTCGCGCTACCGGAGGCGACGCAGGCCATCATGGAGACCGCCGCGACGGTCGCCCAGCAGGCCGTCCAGGCGGAGGCGAACCCGCTGGACCGGCTGGCCGGAGGCGTCTTCGTGGGCCGCGAGAAGGAGATGGACGAGCTGCGGGCCGGCCTTGAGGACGCCCTCTCCGGCCGCGGCCGCCTACTGATGCTCGTGGGTGAGCCGGGCATCGGCAAGACCCGCACGGCGGAGGAGTTCGCGACCTACGCTGGCCTGCGCAACACCCAGGTACTGTGGGGTCGCTGCTACGAGGGCGAGGGAGCCCCTGCCTACTGGCCCTGGGTGCAGGTCGTCCGCTCCTACGTCCACGACCGGGAGCCGCAGGCCCTGATGTCGGAGATGGGGCCCGGTGCCGCCGACATCGCCCAGGTGGTGTCGGAGGTGCGGGAGGCGCTGCCAGGGCTGCCGACGCCGCCGGCGCTGGAGCCGGAGCAGGCCCGGTTCCGCCTGTTCGACTCCATCACCACGTTCCTCAAGAACGCCAGCAGCGGTCAGCCTATCGTGCTTGTCCTGGACGACCTCCACTGGGCGGACAAGCCGTCGCTGCTCCTGCTGCAGTTTCTGGCGCGGGAACTGAGGGGCGCCCGCCTCATGGTGCTGGGCAACTACCGCGACGTGGAGCTGCGACGCCAGCACCCGCTGGCGCAGACCCTGGGGGAGCTGGCCCGCCAGCAGCTCAGCCAGCGCATCCTCCTCCGCGGCCTCACGGAGCGGGACGTGGCCCGCTTCATCGAGCTGACAGCCGGGCGCAAGCCACCCGAGGCCCTGGTAGACGCCGTGTACCGGGAGACCGAGGGCAACCCCTTCTTCGTCAACGAGATCGTGCGCCTGCTGGTCGCCGATGGCCGCCTGGAGCGGCCGGAGGAGGTGAAGTCCTGGAGCGTGACCATCCCCCAGGGAGTGCGGGAGGTGGTCGGCCGCCGGCTGGACCACCTGTCGGAGGCGTGCAACCGCGTCCTCACGACAGCCTCCGTCATTGGCCGGGAGTTCGGCCTGGATGCCCTGGAGCGGGTGAGCGATGTGACCGGCGACCGTCTGCTGGAGGTCCTGGAGGAGGCTGTCGGCGCCCGCGTTCTGAACGAGGTGCCCCGCGCCGTGGGCCGTTACAGCTTCTCTCACGCCCTGATGCGGGAGACGCTGTACGAGGAGCTGACGACCACCCGGCGCGTGCGCCTCCACTGCCAGATCGGCGAGGTGCTGGAGGCGATCCACGGCGAGAACCTGGAACCTCATCTGCCGGAGCTGGCCTACCACTTCTCCGAGGGCGCCCAGGCGGGCGACGTGGACAAAGCGATCGACTATGCCACCCGGGCCGGTGAGCGGGCCCTCTCTCTGACTGCCTACGAGGATGCCGCCGGGCACTACGAGATGGCGCTCCAGGGCCTGGAGGTCAAGGACAAGCCGGATGAGGCGCAGCGGTGCGAGTTGCTGTTGGCCCTGGGAGATGCCCAGATCAGGGCCGGTGATCGCGACAGCGCTAAGGAGACCTTCCAGCGGGCTGCCGACCTAGCGCGCACGCTTGGGGATGCGGAGCGGTTGGCCCGCGCTGCCCTGGGATTCGCCGGATGGTTCGGCGAGTGGGGGATGGTGGACGAGCGGGTCGTCGGCTTCGTCAGGGAGGCCCTGGATGCCCTGGGCGAGGTAGACAGCGCCCTTCGGGCCATGCTCTTGAGCCGCCTGGCCCAGGAGCTCTGGTTCTCAGGCTCGCCGGAACCGGCGGAAGCGCCCAGCCGCCAGTCCATAGAGGTCGCCCGCCGGGTCGACGACCCGATGGCGCTCCTGGGTGCCCTGTTTGCCAGGCATGTTGTCTACGGGGGCCCGGAGAACGTCGACGACCGGCTCGCCGGCGGGACCGAGATCGTGCGACTGGCTGATGAATCGGAGGCCACGGACCGAGCGTTCGGCGGCCACTACTTCCGCATCGTCGCCCTGCTGGAGCTGGGCGAACGCGAAGCGGGGTTCGCTGAGATCGAGGCCTACGCCAGGCGGGCAAACGAGCTTCGACAGCCCCATATGCTCGGATGGGCAACTCTGAACCGCGCGACGCGGTCCCTGATAGAGGGCCGCTTCGAGGAGGCCGAGCGGCTGAACCAGGAGGCCGAGGCCCTGGTGCAGCGGGCGCAGGAACCGCTCCTTGACCAGTGCCAGCGGTACCAGATGTGTCACTTGCGCGCGGCACAGGGGAGACTGGAGGAGATCAAGGCCGAGTGGACGGAGGAGCTCGAGTCGTTTTCCGTCGCGGGGAATCGGGCCGAGCTGGCCTGGCTGTACGGCGAGACGGGCCGAGAGGCGGAGGCGCGCGCTCAGTTCGAGCAGCTCGCTGTCAACGACTTCGCTGAACTGCCGCGGGACGGGACATGGCTCATGTCCATGGCCTTTCTGTCTCAGGTCTGCGCCCTCCTCGGCGATGCCGAGCGCGCGGCCGCCCTATACCCACTGCTGCTCCCCTATGCGGAGCGCAACGCCGTGATGCAGGGCGCTCACGAATACCACGGTTCCGTCTCGCGTTACCTAGGCCTGCTGGCCGCGACCATGAGCCGCTGGGAGGAGGCGGAGCGGCATTTCGAGGACGCTCTGGAGATGAACGCCAGGATGGGCGCGAGGCCGCACGTGGCGTGGAGCCA
>CAYFYG010000105.1:0-5785 GCA_964347225.1 uncultured Dehalococcoidia bacterium
GCCGGCTCCGCCTCCAGCGCCCCCTCCGCCTTCGCGATGATCTCCCTTGTCTTCTCGATCACGTCCGGGTTGATCGACACGGACGTGATCCCCCACTCCACCAGCTTCCGCGTTATCTCCGGGTAGTCGCTCGGCGCTTGCCCGCAGATGGAGCTCGTGATCCCTCGCCTCTTCGCTGTCGTCACCAGTTGCTCGAGCGCCAGCATCACCGCCTCGTTCCGCTCGTCGAACTCCATTTGGAACGCGGCGTTGTCCCGGTCGATCCCCAGCGTCAGCTGCGTCAGGTCGTTCGACCCGATGCTGATCCCGTCGATGCCCACGTCGATGAACCGGTCCAGGATGAACACGTTGGAGGGCACCTCCGCCATCATCCACAGCTTGAACTCCTCCGACCGCTCCAGCCCCTCGCGCTCCAGGATAGCCTTCACCTCCGCCAGCTCCTCCGGCGTCCGCACGAAGGGGATCATCACCCACAGGTTCGGGTACTCGCTTCGCACGCGCTTGATCGCCTCTATCTCCAACTGGAACGCCGCCTCGTCGCGCGCGTATCGGGAGGCGCCCCGGTACCCGATCATCGGGTTCTCCTCATCGGGCTCATACTTGGCGCCGCCCTTAAGGTTGGCGTACTCGTTTGTCTTGAAGTCCGTCGTGCGGTAGACCACCGGTCGCGGATGGAACGCCTTCGCGAATGAGCGCAGGCCATCGGCCAGCTTCTCGATGAACTCCTCCTGGCGCCCCTCCTCGATGACCAAGCTGGGGTGCTCCCCGATCTGCGCGACGATGAATTCGGCGCGCAGGAGGCCCACCCCGTCCACATGCTGCTTCGCCACCCTGTCCGCGAGCTCCGGCTCCGCCAGGTTCACGTACACCTTGGTGCGCGTCTTGATGTCGGCGACCGCGGCGCGGCGCCTCTTCTGCTCCTCCGCCCAGGCCAAGCGCGCGTCGGCCCGCCCCTCGTAGACGCGGCCGCCGGAGCCGTCCACCGTTATCAACTGCCCCGTGCTCAGGCTCTTCGTGGCCTCGCCGGTGCCCACCACGCACGGGATGCCCAGCTCACGGGAGACGATGGCGGCGTGCGCCGTGCGGCCCCCCTTGTCCGTGACGATCGCCGCCGCCCGCTTCATCGCCGGGACGAAGTCCGGCGTCGTCATCTCCGCCACCAGGATGTCGCCGACGACCACCTTGTCGATCTCCGAAGGGCTGAGAACGATCTTCGCCTCGCCCGCGGCTACGCCGGGGCTGGCCGGCGACCCCTCAAGGAGGACGGGCGCTGTCTCTGCGGGCAGGTCCGCGTCCTTCGCCGCCTCGGCAGTGACCGTGACCGGCCGCGTCTGCACGATGTACAGCTCGCCTTCTGCCTCCGCCCACTCGATGTCCTGGGGGAACCCGTAGTATTCCTCCACGCGCTTGCCGATCTCCGCCAGCGCCGCGATCTGCTTGTCCGAAAGCTTCTGGAGCTTCGCCTCGTCCTTGGGGACGTCCACCCAGTGGATGTTCTTCTCTGGGGAGGTGGCTGACTCCGGGTTGGCAACGAGCTGCTTCTCTTGGTCAGCCACCTTCCTCTCCAGGATGGAGAGCGATTCCTTATCTACGACGTACAAGTCGGGCGTCACAGCGCCCGACACGATCGCCTCGCCGAGGCCGTAGATCGCCTCGATTACCACCTTGCTCCTGTCTCCGCTTACCGGCTCCATGGTGAACATCACGCCGGAGCCCTGGGACTGAACCATGCGCTGGATCGGTACCGCGATGCCCACCTTCATGTGCTCGAATCCGCCCTCCGCCCGGTAGAAGATTGCCCGCGCCTCAAACAGCGATGCCCAGCAGGCCTGCGCTGCCGTTGCTACGTCGTCCTCGCCGATCACGTTGAGGAAGGTGCTCTGCTGTCCGGCGAAGGACGCCTCCGGCAGGTCCTCGGCCGTGGCCGAGCTGCGCACCGCCACCGGGCCTTCGCCCAGCTCCCGGTACGCGCGACGGATCTCTGCTGCTGTCTCTGACCCCATCTCCGCTTCCGTGATCATCTGCCTGATCTCGGCTGCTACCTTCTGGAGCTGGGCGCTGTCGTTCGGATCGATGGTGGCCAGGAGCTGGGTGATCTTAGGCCGGAGTCCGGACTCATCGAGGAAGTGGAAGTAGGCCTGGGAGGTAACGATGAATCCCGGGGGGACGGGTATGCCGGCCTTCGTCATCTCCCCCAGATTGGCCCCCTTCCCGCCTACCATCCCTATGTCACCCTTGTCCACTTCTTGGAACCAGACCACTCGCTTCATGCCTGCGCTCCTCCTGTCAGAAGCCTCCGCTGTTCGCCTGCGTCAGGATTGCCATCACGTAATTATACATGGCTTGCGGCAGTGACGCGGCAAGCGCGCGAGTGCCGCTATTCGACGGTGACCGTCTTGGCGAGGTTGCGCGGCTGGTCGACGTCGCAGCCTCGCCGAACGGCGATGTGATAGGCGAATATCTGGAGCGGGATCGCGGTGGAGATCGGCGATAGTAGGGAGGACGCTTCTGACACTTGGATGACGTGATCCGCCTTGTCGGCTAGTTCGTCGTCTCCCTCTGATCCCACGGCGATGACCGTCCCTTCGCGCGCCTTCACTTGCTCGATGTTGCTCATCATCTTGTCGTAGAGCTCATCCCTGACAGCGATGGCGATAACTGGCATCTCCTGGTCTATCAGGGCGATCGGTCCGTGTTTCATCTCCCCCGCAGGGTAGCCTTCGGCATGGATGTAGCTGACCTCTTTCAGCTTCAGCGCGCCTTCCATCGCTACCGGGAATTGGATGCCGCGCCCCAGGTAGAGAAAATTGTTGTAGCGGAAGAACTCATGGGCTAGCCCCTCAAACTCACCCTCCCGTTTGGTGATCTCACCGGCTAGGTAGGGCAGCCGCGACAGCGGCTCGAGCAACGCTCGCATCCGTTCGCGATCGATCACGCCCCGCACCTGGCCCAGATAGCAGGCTAGCAAGTAGAGCGCCGTCACTGAGGCGGTGAACGTCTTCGTGCTGCACACGCCGATCTCCAGACCGCAACGCGTGTACACCACGCCGTCGGCCACACGCGTGGCCTGGCTCCCCACCACGTTGCAGATGGTGACCTGGGGCGCCCCTGCCCGCCGCGCCTCCTCCATCGCCGCCAGCGTGTCCACCGTCTCTCCCGATTGCCCGACCGAGACCACCAGCGTGTCGGGCCCGATGATTGCACCCCGGTAGCGGTACTCTGAGGCGTTGTCCACCTCCGTCGGCAGCCCCGCTATGCGCTCCACGTAGTGTCGGCCGATCATCGCAGCGTGGAGGCTGGTCCCCATGGCCAGCAGGACTACCCGCCGCACCTGCGATAGCTGCTGCTCGCTAAGGGGAATATCGTCCAACTCCACCGCCAGCGAATCGAACTGAGCGCGGCCGCGGATCGTGTCCAGGATCGATCGAGGCTGCTCCATGATCTCCTTGAGCATGAAGTGCTTGTAGGTCCCCTTGGCCGCCGAGACTGGGTCGTAGGGGACCTCTTGTGGTTGCCTGTCCAAGGGTTGGCCATCGCCGCTCCAGTAGGACACGCCGGTGGCCGTGACGCAAGCTACCTCTCGGTCGTCCAAGAACGCCACCTCGCGAGTGTGAGGGAGCAGGGCGGGGAGATCGCTAGCTAGGAAGTTCTCGCCCCCCCCGTAGCCGACTACTACGCCACCGGCGTTGCCCACCCGCGCCGCCACGAGCGTGCCCGGTGCCGAGCGGCTCATCGCCACAATGGCGTGTGCCCCTTGCAGGCGGGCGATGGTCTCTCTGAGGGCTCCTACCAGCTCCTTGCCCTGGCGTACGTAGTGCTCTAGGAGATGGGGGATCACCTCAGTGTCCGTTTCGGAGGCAAAGGTGTGTCCGGCGGCCATCAGCTCCGCCTTGAGGTCCAAGTAGTTCTCCACGATGCCGTTGTGGATCACCAACACGTCGCCAGTGCAGTCCCCGTGGGGGTGGGCGTTGACGTCGTTGGGCCTACCGTGGGTGGCCCAGCGCGTATGGCCGATGCCCTCCTGCCCGCTAGGCCAGCGGCCGCCGACCGCGGCGGCCAGCGTCTCCAGCTTGCCCACCCGTTTGTGGATCGACAGGTCCCCGTTCGTCTCCAGCACGGCGATGCCCGCGCTGTCGTAGCCGCGGTACTCCAGCCGTCTCAGGCCGTCGATGAGGATCGGGCCCGCCGCTCGGGAACCTACGTATCCCATAATTCCGCACATAGGCGAAGTCCCCCTACTCCCGGACGTTCTTTCACTGTAAGTAACGTCCGCCGTGGCCTTGGGTTATGGCGCCTGGGGATCAGTTAGCGCTGGCTGCCCCTGCCAGCTCCTGAGCGATCTCCTGGATGCGGCGAACTACCGTCTCCACGGCGGAGTCCGGCGTTGAGGTGCCCGCAGTGACCCCGACTCGCTGGAGACCCTGTAGCCACTCTCCCCTCAGTTCATCAGCCGACTCTATGTGGTAGGCAGTAGAGCCCTCCTCCCGGCAGACCTCCAGCAGGTGTCTCGTGTTGGCGCTGTTGCGCCCCCCCACGACCAGTATCACGTCCACCTCACGAGCCAGATCCCGCGCCGCTCCCTGTTGGCTTGACGTAACGTGGCACAGAGTGTTGATGAGCCGCAGCTCGGTGATCTTGCCCAGCCGCTGCTGCATCAGCTGGGACACAAACAGCGCGAAGCGCTCTGGGCTCTGCGTGGTCTGCGATATGATGGCCAGACGGGTGGGTAGGGCGTCCGGGATCCGGGCGGCGTCCGCGAGCGCCAGGGCGTTTCGGCCAGCCCAGGCGAGCACACCTTTGACCTCGGGGTGGTCCGGGTCGCCGAAGACGACCACCGTGAAGCCGGCATCAGCCATTTTCCTCGCCCATCGCTGGGAACGAGTGACAATCGGACAGGTAGTATCCACCACTTCCGAGCTCCGCGACCGCGCCTCCTCCAGCATCTGGGGGCCTACACCGTGGGCGGTGATAGCGACCGGGCCCGATGCGCCATCCAGGGGCCCACTGGTGATGCGTACTCCCTTCCCCTTCAGATCACGTACGACCTGCGGATTGTGCACGATGGGCCCCAGGCTTGTGACCTTCCCCTTCTCCGCCGCCGCCTTCTCCATGATGTCGATGGCGCGGCGTACGCCCCAGCAGAAGCCCATGTCCTTGGCCAGCAGTATCTCCATGCCTACCTCGCTCCACCTTTCGTCTCCAGCGCCTGCGGCTGCCCGCCGGCGTAGACGCCACGGTATCGCTCCGGCAGCAGGTCCGCTATCCGCCTCATGATGAGATCGGCGCCCTCCCCCACCGCCTCTTTGGTGAGCCGTTGCGGCTTCGGCAGGCAGAACGGCTCACCGAACACCACGTGCACTGCTGTCCATGGTGGGAGGAATGCGCGCGGCAGCCTGACCCCCTCCGTCCCCCATATCGCGACGGGCATGACGGGTGTGTTGGTGCGCATGGCCAGCAGCGCCGTGCCGGGTTCCCCCCGCCCCAGCCCGCTCTCGCCGCTGCGTGTACCCTCCGGAAACATCCCCAGCGCCAGGCCCCGCTGGAGCGCTTCCTGGGATCGCCTTAGCGCCCGCAGGTCGCCCTGGAAACGCCGCACCGGTATGCAGCCGAACAGGTGGTACAGAAGGCCGAAGACAGGGATATCGAACAGCTCTTGCTTGCCCATCCAGACGACGCGTCGGGGCATGACCACGGTGAGGATCGGCGGGTCCGCTAGGTTCAGGTGGTTGCTGGCCAGGATCAGGGCCCCCTTGCGGGGGACGCGTTCCCGTCCCTTGATGTCGCG
>CAYFYG010000106.1:0-3716 GCA_964347225.1 uncultured Dehalococcoidia bacterium
GCGCGCCTCGGCGCGGCCAGCAATAAGACAGAGCGGACAGCAAAGCCGCGCTGCCCAAAGGGGGTACCATTGAGGAGGGGCGACCTCACTGCCCGCCGCCAGAATTCTCCCCCTGGCGCGAATTATTGTCAATACGCCGGATCACCTACTGGAGCACGCCCGCCACCAGCAGGTCGGTCTATTGCCGCGGGGCCAGCGACGGCGGATCGGGTATGGGCTGGGGGGACAGCAGGTCAACCCGCATTCGGCGAAACTTGGCGCTGGTCTGCGTACCGCAGTACACGCCGACACAGCCGCCATCCAGATAGTAGGCTAGTCGGACGCTGAGAACAGGCTCGGGGTGGTTCCGGACTCGCACGGAAGCCTCGATGCCCTCCACGCGAACGCTGATGGGGAGCCATTCGCCGGGACTGTACCGGGCCCGACCCCTGGGGATGCTGACGTAGCCGTTGCTCCACCAGGGCACCACGTTGTGGGCCACCGACAGATAGGCCACGTTGCCGCTGGCGTCATCCTCCAGGTTGGGCGTGAACCAGAAAAGGTCGTAGTTGGCGGTATCCTGAGCGCGCACGACGACGCCAGGCCAGGCCATCCCGGGCTCGCCGGCGCCAGCGAGCAGGCAGAGCTCAAGGCTGTACTCATAGTCGCGCCAAGCGGGATCGCCGGCAACAGCGACCGTGCCCTCGCGCCAGTCGAGCGTCTCGTTGTTGGGCAAGGCCAGTACGGCCTCGCCCCTCTCTTCCTGAGCTTGCCAGTCCCCGCGGTTGGCCTTCCATACCCGCAGGTGCTCATCGGCAACCTTCCCCCGGAGGACGATGCGGCTCATCGACACTCAGCCAGACCCGCCGCTGCAATTACGCCTGAGATATTCCCGCCCTGCCTCGGTGATCTCCCACCATCCACGCGGGGAACTAGGGTTGAGCAAAGGTGGGCGCTCTTGAATCATGTGTTTGCGCTCCCACTTTGCGGTGTTCCACCAGCGTTCCTCTCCCGTTGACGGAACCGGTTCATGATCGTCGGATGTAAGCTGACCGTTCATCTTCTGTCTAAGGAGTTGTCGCACCTCGTCTGTCCGTGTGCGCCCACCGCGCTCCTCTAACGCCTGCAAGATGGGGCAGCGAAAGACGCGCTCCTGGGTACGGTCAATCCGCCGTGCCCGGCCGCGCCGACCCCTGCCGCCAGACGAGGCTCTGGGTCGCGCCTCCAGGGGCAGCGCGCGGATGTACACCTCGCCGGAATCATCCACTTCAACCGACAGGAAGATACGCCGAAGGTCCTCCGCGGTGGCCCGGCCGGCCCGGATGAGAGAGCGGGCCTCCTCGGTCACAGCCCTCTCCAGCGCTGCTAGTACCTTTTCCTCCCTTTGCTGCTTTGCCTTTGCAATGACCCTTTGGAATTCGTCCTTGCCAAGGATGTCGCGAATCTCGTCAATTGTAAGATCTTCCATTTCCCTTCCTTTATTACCTTGCTACTCCTTTGCCAGTACCAATGTAAAGGGGGATTCTCCTTTTGTCAATCCTTTTCGGAGGCGACCTTCTATAAAGGCAATGTTCAGCAGTCTGTCCTCACCTACTGGAGCACGCCCGCCACCAGCAGGTCCGCCATCTCTTCGTCGGACAGGCCCAGGATCTCCTTGCACACCTGTTCCGTGTGTTCGCCCAGCAGGGGAGCAGGCGAGCGGAGCTCCCCGGGCGTCTTCGAAAGCTTGAATGGGGGGCCGTCGTAGGCCGTGCGGCCGGCCTCCGGGTGGTCCAGGTACACGTAGTGTCCGCGCTCCTTCAGGTGATCGTCGGCCAGCATCTCGCGGCCGCTCTGCACCACGCCCGCTGGCACGCCGAGCCCCTGCAGCCTCTCCATCAGCTCATACGCGTCTTTGTCCGCCGTCCAGGCGCTGATGTGCTGCTCCAGCTCTGCCTCGTGCTCCTTGCGGGCCTCCAGGCTGCCGAACTTCGCATCGCTCGCCCAGTCGGGGCCGCCCATCGCCTCCACCAGCGCCTCCCACTCGGCGTCCGCAAAGCAGGCGATGACGAGCCAAGACTCATCGGCGATGGCGGCCGACCCCTCGTGCAGCGGCCGGCACTTGAACGCGTTGTGCGGTGCCGCGTTGGGCAGCCCGTTCCCTGACCTCCCCCACACGCGTCCGTTGGTCGTGTAGTCGAAGATCGCCGGTGCCAGCGGGCAAACGGAAGATTCCATCTGAGCGCACTCTATGCGCTGGCCTTTGCCCGTCCTGCGGCGATAGTGGAGCGCCGCCAGGATCGCCACCAAAGTGTGGCCTGGGTTAATCACATAGTCGGGGTAGTTGGTCCCCAGGCCCGTAGGCAGCCGGTTAGGAAACCCCGTGAGGTGGTTGTACCCCGTGATGGGCGTCAACACCGCGCCGAAGCCCAGGAAGTCCCTATGCGGCCCATCGAAACCCTGCATCGGCTGGTAGGCGGCGATGATCCCCGGATTGGTGGCCGACACCTTTTCGTAGGTGAGACCCCAGCGCTCGACCACCCGCGGCGTGAAGTTGGTGAGGAAGATGTCCGCCCAGGCCACCAGCCGCTGCGCCAGCTCCTGGCCCTTCTCGCTGTTCAGGTTGAGCGTCAGATCCAGCTTCCCCGCGTTGAAGTTGTTGAAATAGCCGCTGACGTTGTACCCGGTCTTGTCCTTGGCGAAGGGCTGTATGGTGCGTAGGGCGTCCACGCGGCTCTCCGACTCTACCCGCACCACCGTTGCCCCATAGCTGGCCAGGTGCTCAGCGCAGATCGGCCCAGCCCCGAACCACGAGAAATCCGCGACTTTGATCCCCTCCAGTGGCATCCTCGTCCCGCTCATGTCTCCCCTCTTCCTGCTGTCACTCTGTCCTCGCGCTCCTTGCAGCTAGATCACGCCCGCCACGCTCAGGCGCTCCATCTCACTCTCTTTCACGCCCAGTTCGCCTGCGTATATCTCCGCGTTGTGCTCGCCCAACAACGGCGGCCGCCGCTGGATCGCCCAGGGCGTCTCCGACAGCCGGTACGGTGGCCCCGGATACTGTAACGTGTTCTGGAGCTCCAGGTGCTCCACCGGCGTCAGCCACCGCCTGTGTTGGAGCTGCGGGTTGTTGGCGATGTCCTCCGGCGTGCTGACGATGCCGATCAGCAGCCTTCGCCCCTGCCCCTCTTCATACATCTCCCACTTCCCCTTGCCAGCGATGAACCGCCGTAGCACCTCATCGATGTGATTCAGGGCCTGCATCTTCCCCGGAATAGCCGTCGGATCCCGCATCAGTCCCGTCAGAAACGGCATGTTCAGGTTCATGCAGACATCGTGGTACGGCTCCTCCGTCAGGTCCTCGGCCGCGCCTTCGTCGATCATCCACTGCAGCAGGTCCGACCAGGGGGCGCCGCCCGGCGTGCCCACGAACCCGTACACTTCCCCGTCTCTACACTTGTACGCGCCAATGCCGGGGATTGTGATCCGCAGGACCGTCTGTGCTCCCGTGCGGTTGCGCAGCATCTCCACCATGTCCCACATCTGCATCGCCGTCTCCTGCGCGATCGACAGCGCCTCCTGCATGGAGACGTCCACATGCTGGCCCTCCCCGTGGACGTCGCGGTGGTACAGCGCCGTAAGCGTGCCGCTGGCAGCGACTATCGAGGCCGAGGCGTAGCCCTGCTGGCACGGCGGGACGTTGGGCGGATCCTGGGGATCCCCCGCCAGCCACATGATCCCGCCCATGGCCACACCGA
>CAYFYG010000107.1:0-6981 GCA_964347225.1 uncultured Dehalococcoidia bacterium
ATCAGATGCCGACATAATCAGAAATCGGATCATGCGGGGCGACGAGCGATGCAGCTGTCCTAGACATGCTCCCTGCTCACCGGCACACGCACTTCACTCCGAGGATGCATCCCTCTGCCGTTCTGCGCGGCCTGAGCCAGTGTGTCCGCGTAGCGATCGGCGACTTGTCGCCAGTCGAACTTGCGCCTCACCCAGCGTCGGGCCAGAGCTGCCATCTTCTCACCCTTGGCAGGGGAGTCGAGCAGTTCATTGATAGCTTCGGCGAGTGCCGCCGGCGATTCAGGCTCGACCAACAGTCCCGTTCGGCCATGGACCGCGACGTCAGCGGTGCCCCCGACATTCGTTCCAATCACGGGACAGCCGGCGGCCATGGCCTCCACGAAGACGAGTCCGAACGATTCGGTATCGCCCGATCGGGCTACCACCGACGGGGCAACAAAGACGCGGCTCTGGCAGTAGAAGCGTGGAAGCTCCGCCGGCGGCTGGGCGCCCACGAAACGGACGTGATCCGCTAGTCCCAGTTGCGATGACAGGGCCTCCAGCTCGCCCCGGCACGGGCCGTCGCCCACGACGAGCAAACGAGCGGCCGGATGGCGCTCCGCGATGTCCGCGAAGGCTCGGATGAGATATTCTACCCCCTTCTTCTTCGCCAGCCGACCCACGAAGAGCACGGTCTGGTTCGAATCCTTCCGACGCTCCGGTTCAACGGCGAAGCGTTGGGTATCGACGCCCATCGGCATGACCTGCGGAGGCTCGCCCCCTTGCGATACGAACTCGGGCAGGTTAGCGGCCATGTCTCGGCTCACGACGGTAACCGCTTCGCACCGAGCTGCCACGGCTCTCCGTAAGGCGCCCCATATCCGCCCGCGGAGACCATAGACGTCGCCCCCATGCGATGTAATCACCACGGGGATCTTGTGGATCCAGCCCACCAACACGGCCACCACCCCTTGAGGGACGAACCAATGGGCGTGGATGACAGCAGGACGTAGTTTCCGGGCCAGCTGAAGGGCCGCAATTAGCTCGAAGAGAAACAGGAAGGGCGCTTGGAGATAGAGCCAGGGGCTTCGCCTTAGGTTCTCAAGCATGGCCCCCTCCGCGAGGCGCTCCAGGGAGTGGGGCCAGAAATAGCGAAATCGTTGCACGCGAACTCCCTGCAGGGTATGTGTCAGAGGCGCGTTCCTGACAGCTGGGGCGAGCACGCAGACCTGGAAGCGCGACAATAGACAGCTGCATAGCTGGAATACGAACGGCGGTGTGCTATCGTCTCCGCTCCTCGGGAAGGTGCTGGTCAGGACAAGTAGTGCTGGACGCTCATCTGGAGCTGCTGCCGCCACCGGGGTTCACGCCCTTCTCAACGGCAACGCCAACTGGGCCTCCTGCGCCCTCGTCGATCGCTGTGCAAACATTGGAGCGTCTTGGATGATGTCCACGAGAACGTCTTCCGTCAGGTCATCGTAGTAGCGGCGCTTTTCCATATACAGCACCATCTCCTGGGTCTGGCGCATCCGGCCCAACATGTCGGCCAGGAGGGCGATTAAGAACGACACCGCCCCCAGCATCAGGAAGACAGCGCCCAAGATCGTCAGCGACTGGTACGGCGACGTTGCGCCGGTGACGAAGAAGTGGGCCAACACCGCCAACTCAGCCGCCGCTCCAAACGCGGCAAGGACTGCCCCGATCGCTCCGAAGAAGGCGAGAGGCAGCCTGTCTCGCACCGCCCGAGCTAGGATCGTCAGTGTGTTCACAGCGTAGCGGAGGAGGCTATGCGCTATGCGCGACCTGCCCCGCTCTCGGACGCCACGGATAGCCAGTGGCACCTCCTCCATAACGACGCCCTTGCGAGCCAGATCCACCAGCGCCTCTTGTGTGTATGTATAGCCGCCGAAGATGTTTACGCGGAGAGCGGCTTCGCGTGAATAGGCGCGGAACCCGCATGCGGCGTCGGTGATGGAGCGGCCGCAGGCCAAGCCCGCAACGCGAGCCATCAACCAGTTCCCGAAACGCTTGGCCGCCGGCATCTCCGGTACCAGGCCGGGATCCCCGAAGCGCGTGGCCGTGACGAAGTCAGCGAGACCTTCTAGGAGCGGCACGATGAGTTCGGGGATCGCCTCGGGCGGATGCTGCCCGTCGCTGTCCAGACTCACGATGATGTCGGCCCCCGCCCGCAATCCTGCATCGATTCCCGTCGCAAAGGCAGCCCCTAGCCCCTTGTTCTTGGGATGAGAGACCACCTGTGCGCCTCGCTCTAGGGCAATGGCGCGAGTTCTGTCCGTGGAGCCGTCATCCACCACGATCACATGGGTGTGTTCGATCCCTCTGATGGCCACCGGGATCCGCTCAATCACCTCGCCGACGGACGCTTCCTCATTGAAGGCGAAGATGATTATCGCTAGTTTCATCCGTGAACCTCGGTCTTCTTGCATGGCGCTACGTGACCGTGTTTGTGGGGTCGAGAACGCACCGTGAGTACCTTCTGATCGCCTCGTAGTCGACTCCGTCTTGAAGGCAGAGGATCAGAGTGCAGTCGGCCCTCCTGATCGTTTCCTCTGTCAGCTCACGGGACGTCGCTGTCGTCCCGTCGATGGTGACGGTCGGCACCAATGGATCGTGATACTCGACCTGAATGCCCGCGTTCTTCAGAATAGAAGCGACGCTTAGCGCCACCGAGTCTCTCACATCGCCTACCCCCGGCTTGTAGGCCATCCCCACTATGAGCACCAACGGCCGCGCCTCCCTTGAAGGAGCTTGACGGACGCGGGTGACCGTCTCCTTTGCCACCAGTTTGGGCATTTCGTCGTTAACAGCGGTCGCTGCGTCAGTTATCCTCGTCGCAACGCCCTGACGCTGCGCCGTCCAACGAAAGTAATGCGGTGCCATCGGGATGCAGCGACCTCCTACACCTGGACCAGGGGAATGCCTCATGAAACCGAACGGCTTCGTACCGGCCGCGTCTAGAACCGCACGCGGACTGATCCCCAGGGAGTTGCACAACCCTGCCAGCTCGTTGGCGAGCCCGATGTTCACAAAGCGAAAGGTGTTCTCGAAGACCTTGGCGGTCTCCGCTACCTCCGGGCAAGGCACAGGATGGACCTCGATGCCCAGCCTCGAGTAGAAGCGGGCGGCAAGATCCGTGCAGCTTTCCGTCACGCCGCCGACGAGCCTCGGGATGTCCAAAACGGAGAATCGGCTGTTCCCCGGGTCCAGGCGCTCAGGGGCAAAGGCGAGATGAAAGTCCGACCCCACCTCTAGGCCTCCCAACTGCAATAGCGGCAAAGCCACTTGTCGCGTACAGCCTGGCGGGACAGTGCTCTCGAGAACAATGAGTTTGGGACCCAGCAGGCGCTGGCCAATTTCCCGAAGAGAGGCCGTCAGGGACGAGAGATCAGGCCCAGTCTCCGCGTGCCAAGATGTTGGGACGCAGACTACTACACAATCAGAATCGCGCACAGCGTCGAAACGAGTGGTAACCTTGAATCTTCCGCCGTCAACCATCTGCCGAAGGCGTTCGGGATCCACGTCTGGATCTGGCGTCATACCTCGATTGATCTCTTCGACTTTGGCGACGTCGATGTCGATCCCGACCGCCGTGAAAGCGGCTTCAGCGGCTGTCATGAGTTGCGGCAACCCTACGGTACCCAGGCCAACAACACAAACCTGGGCGTTACCAGTGGCGATGCGGCGGTCGAGATGTTCGACGGCCGTTTGCAGAGCCTGCATGATGTCCTAGAGCGGCGACCAAGTATGTGAACTGGGCATGCCCTCGATCATCTGCCTGTCAAGGATGCCCCTGGCTTCCGCGGTGCTCGCGGTCCGCAGGTGTAGGTCACCTCCTGCGGTAACGGAACCCATCGGTCGCGTCCCCGCTATCGTTATCCGCATTCGGGCCTCCCTAGCTTCGCGTCTTCAGGGCAGACCGTGGGCCACTGGACCCCGCAGGCAAGAACCCCGAAGGCGCTGCAAAACCTTTCTCAATTTCAAATCGACGTTATTGATGCGCCGATGTTACGCGTCGATGAAGGAATATTGCGCTCGAAATCGCAATTAGGGCGGTAAGCGGTAAAGCCTCAAGCGTAAGGGGTCAAACCGGTTGCGGCGGCGGTAGGGCGGAGTCCGGCGGCTGGCGGACCAGGCAGATCAGCGGTTTTCGCTGGGGACGAGGGCGTCTCGCCAGCAGTTCTCGCCCTCGCAGTCCTCAAGGAGAGTACCCGCGATGGTTAGGGGTTCGGGTACCTCCTGGCTACCGTCGAGGTGGGTGAGGCTGATGTGGAGGTGGCTGCAGCGGTCCATCTTGGCCACGGAGCCGAGTGGGGCACCGACATTCACCGGCACCGGCTTGCCGTCGGGCCTGAGCTGATCCGGGATGCTGGCCGCGTCGATGTGCACTAGTTTCAGCCGCTTGGTTGATCCGGAGGGAGCCTCGAAATCGATGACGATTACGGCTCCCGCCTCGATTCCTTCGACCTTCTTGTCTGCGCACACGTACGTGGAGGAGTCCTCGACGGCGACGATGCGACCCTGCACCGGCGAGCGCACCAACTGTCCCGCCGTTTCGCCCTCGTCGACGCGGATGTCAATGGCGTAGGTGGAGATGTGCTCCTCGTCGTGCAACCCGCAGCGATAGCCGCAGATCACCCGCCAGGTGCCTTCCACAGGCATGGCCATGAACTGCTGCGGGTCAGGTGTGGCGGGGGCTGGCGTCGGCGAGGGGGGTGGGGACGAGGGCACGGCTGTCGGGGTCAGGGTGTAGGCGGTGGGCGGCGCAGGGCTCGCGGTCGGTGCAGCGGTCGGGGATGCCCGCGGATACGAAATGGCCGTGGCGGGGCTGGGTGCGAACAGGCCTCCCCCCGGCAGAGTGGTGGAAGAGGTGGCCAGGGCCGACCCGAGCAAGGCCAGCATCGCGGTAGCGACGGCGAGGCCGGCTGCCACCAACGCCAGGGCGCACTCAATCGCTGTAGGGGGGTGCCCCTCGCGCTTCAATGATCCCTCCTTCGCGATCCATCGATATCCCTATGGTCATCGTCTCATGATGACGGGAATGAGGGGCCGTCCGTTACAGGGAGGAAAGGATCGCGGCCGTCGCATATCAGATGTTTCTCTTGAGCGGCAATGGGAAACGACAGCCGCCTGCTTCCGGTGTTTTCCAGGCTGCTGCGCGCGTGAGGCGCCGTTGGCTAAGGAAGCGAACTCGCGTAGTCCGGGTCGGGGGTGACCTCAGGGGGGACAACGGTGACCTGGACGGGCATGGGCGACTCGGCTGGCAGCGGCACGGGCCCCGCGGAACTCCCCACCGAGCGGTACTGAGCGCCTATGATGCCCACGATGGCAAGGAAAAGCGCGAAGGTTATCAGCGCTCCGATGCCGAAGAGGAAGCTCCGCGACGGCGAACGCCGGTGGCGGGGTGAGGCGCTGCTGGAACTAATGTCGTATGTCTGCTGGTGCCAACTGGGTGGCCGACCGCCGGCCATGCAGTCCTCCCTTCGCGGGTCTCGCAGCCTCTACTTCGAGCGTAGGGGAACCTGATGCAGACTTTGGTTGACCCCAGGTCGAGACTCGCAACTATTCAACAAGCTGTGCGGTGGAACTGTTACCGCAATTCGCTACGATCATGCCTGCCGTGTTGCTGGTGACAAGTCAATCGAGCGTACAACAGTCCCATGCTCGCGAGTCGATCGAGCCGCCGCCTCGCCGACAGAACAGCTGGCCCAGGCGGCCAGGGCACGACTCGGCCCGGCTCTTGGCGTCGAATGCCGCCGCTCAGGGTCGGGCGTTTGCCGCTAGGAGTTCAATTACTCGCCGGACGGCGTGGCGCGAGGCGGGCTGCAGACGGAGATAGCTGCCGCTACGTCTGTGAGGGTCCCAAAAAGGGCGTCAGCGTGCTCGCCTGTGCTTGGCTTGGGCGAACGTGACCGCAGCGCCTGCAATGGCCAGGGCAAAGCCTGTGAAAAAGGCGAACGTCCCGGCCACGGATTCCCAGGCGTACATGCCGATGATTAGGATGAACATCCCTATGAGGAGTGCTGTGAGGCCGCTGGCAAGCGACATATCCACCTCCTTACTGGTATTCTGCGGCTTAGAAGACGCAAGCGAGGTTGTGATCGTTACGTCGGTTGAGAAGGGGCTACGGGTCCACTTGGCGCGTGCCTTTGTGGAACAGGCTCCGTGAACAAGGCGGGCTCGACATAGGCTGTTCCCTGTCAGCGACTCTCGGAATCTGCATGAGCAGTGGGCAATGGACATTGGCTGGCTTGCTATCGCTGCGCAGGCGGCGGCAGGGTACCGCTCGAAGAAAAGGAGCGAGAAGTGTCAGAAGAGCATGGCCCAGCTGAGCTGCGGGCCGAGGTCAGCAGGAAGAAGACCCGACAGTTCTTACAACGGGTAGGAAGAGTCGTCTGAACTGAAGAGGGCCGATCGGAATGGCATGCGACTGGGATTGCGGTAGAATAGCCTGTCGAGTGAGGAAGTGCTGGGGCACGCGAGCGGTGCGAGTGTTTGCCGTGGAGGAATTGTATGGCCATAGAGAATACAGCGGGAACCTCGCAACCACGAGGTGAGGAGCGCCGCTCCTGGGCAGAACCGTTCCGAATCAAGGTGGTCGAACCGGTGAAGATGACCACCCGCCAGGAGCGTGAAGTCTGCATCCAAGAGGCTGGATACAATACCTTTCTCCTGCGCAGCGAGGATGTATACATCGATCTGCTGACGGACAGCGGGACGTCGGCCATGAGCGACTATCAGTGGGCGGGTCTCATGCTAGGAGACGAGGCCTATGCGGGAAGCAAGAATTTCTATCACTTGGAAGGTGCTATCCGAGACGTGTACGGGTACCGGCACGTCATCCCCACCCATCAGGGGCGCGGTGCCGAGCACCTGATCTCAAGGGTCCTGATCAAGGCCGGTGATTTCGTTCCGGGGAACATGTACTTCACGACGACTCGTCTTCATCAGGAGTTGGCCGGCGGCACGTTCGTAGACGTGATC
>CAYFYG010000108.1:0-1700 GCA_964347225.1 uncultured Dehalococcoidia bacterium
GCAGTGGCCGTGCGACGTGTACTCGCAGAGGCAGACGTCCGTGATGACAGCGAGATCGGGGGACGCCTGCTTGAGGGCGCGCACGGCCCGCTGGACGATGCCCTCGGGGTCGTAGGCCTCGGAGCCAGCGTCGTCCTTGGCCGCGGGCAGGCCGAAGAGGAGGACGGCGGGGATGTCGAGCGACCGCAGCTCCTCGGCCTCGGTGGGGAGCTGGTCGAGCGAGAGCTGGGACTGGCCCGGCATGGACTCGATCTCGCGGCGGACGTTCTCGCCGTGGGTCACGAACAGGGGGTAGACGAAGTCCTGGGGCGAGAGCCGGGTCTCCCGCACGAGGCCGCGTAGGGCCTCCGAGCGGCGCAGCCGCCGGAATCGCCGGAAAGTGAGGGGCAGGGTTCGGGTGGGTATGGTCATAGTCGAAACACCTCGTCGTCCTCATCGTAGTGGTTGTGCATGAGCGAGTGGATAGGTAGTAGGGCTTCCGCCACATTCCGCCCCCAGCCCAATGCTAGGTCCTGGCGCCAGTCCCAGAGACTCTGCGCTCGCTCCTCGTCCGACGACCGGGCGTAGAGTATCAGCCCGCACTTCAGATCCATGTACACGTCGGCGAGTATGACGGCAAAATTTACTGCGATTGCTTCTCGCTCATCCGCACTCACGGGGTCATACACGAAGTGAACGAGCGAGTGCCAGCCAAGCTTGGCATTTATTCGATTACGCCAGTCCTTCCAACGGGCGAGCCATTCGTTCCGCGAAATGCCCTCAGGCCCGGGCTCGTACTCCCTGTCGTCATCGTCGTGTTCCCAGTCGTACGGGTCGGGGATCCGATGCGCCAGAGAGTAGGCGAGCGGAAGCAACTCCTCCAACTGCTGGAGGAACGATACTTCCGGTAGATCGTCCACGTGCTCGAACAGGTCACAGACCTTCTCCGCGACCTCAGCGAATCGCTTCACGTCCGGATCGTCCAGCAGATGGACGTGGATCGGCGTGCCCTTGGCCATCGTCAACCCCCGCCGTTCTCCCGTATCGCCTGCAGCAGGCCCGGGATCGTGTGCTCCGACGCCTCCACGTCCACCCGCAGCCCCAGCTCGCGGGCCGTCCTCGCCGTTATCGGCCCGATGCAGGCCACCAGCGGCTTCCGCAGACATTCTACGTCGTTGTCCAGCAGCGCGGCCAGGTTGCGCACCGTCGACGATGAGGTGAAGGTGACGATGTCGATCCCGCCCTCCCGCAGCAGCGACAGCGCCTCCGCCGGCGGCTCGCGCGGCACGGCGGCGCGGTACAGCGTCACCTCGTCGACCTCGGCTCCCAGTCCGCGCAGCCCCTCGATAAGCTCCGGCCGGCCGCCCTCGGCGCGGGGCACGAGGACGCGGCCCCCGCGACTCAGATGCGGTCGCAGCGCCTCCACGACGCCCTCCGCGACGTACTCCTCGGGGACGGCGTCGGCGACAATCCCGCGCTCGGCAAGAGCCTCCGCCGTCGCCGGGCCGATGGCGGCGGCGCGAGCGCCAGCGAAGGCGCGGGCATCGAGGCCCCGCTCCCACATCAGGCGGAAGAACACGTCAACGGCGTTGGCGCTCGTGAAGACCACCCACGCGTAGGCGCCCGCGCGGGCGGACGCCCGCCCGTCTGGGCGGAGGCCACTCAGGGCGGCCTTCGCCGCCGCCTCGTCGATCGCGGGCTCGATCTCAATGGCGGGCAAC
>CAYFYG010000109.1:0-14034 GCA_964347225.1 uncultured Dehalococcoidia bacterium
CTTCGACCTCGGTGACCTGTTCGGTCGCGCCACCCGTGGGCGCGGTGGGCCCTTCGAGAACATCTTCGAGTCGTTCCTCGGCCGTCGCGGTCCCACGCGCGGCCAGAACCTGGAGTACGTCACGGAGGTCACTCTGGAGGAGGCCCTCCACGGTGCCACGCGCCGTATTGGACTGCAATCGCAGGAGGCTTGTGCCACCTGCGGCGGCACCGGCCAGATCGCGGGCGCGGTATGTCACGCCTGCCAGGGCGCCGGTGCCCAGGTGCAGCCCAAGCGGCTGGAGGTGAAGATACCGGCCGGCGTTCGCAACGGGTCTCGCGTGCGCATCGCCGGTGAAGGCCACCCGGGAGCCGGCGGCGGGCCCCGAGGAGATCTCTACGTCGTCGTCAGGGTGCGACCCCACTCCAAGTTCGAGCGCAAGGGCGATGACCTCACCACCGAGGTCGGGGTGCCCCTGGAGGACGCCGTTCTAGGCGGCGAGGTGGAGGTGCTAACGCTGGCAGGCCGGCGCGTGGCCCTGAAGATACCCGCCCTGACCCAAAACGGCCGCCTGTTCCGCCTCTCCGGCTTGGGCATGCCCCGCCTGGAAGGGAAAGGGAAGGGCGACCTCCTCGCCAGGGTGCACGTGGTCCTTCCCGAGAAGCTCTCCGACAGCGAGCGAGAGCTGTTCGAGAAGTTGCGGGAGGAGCGCCGGAAGCAGAAGGTGGGGACGAAGTGATGGTCGCATATCGGGCGCCCGAAGATGACGAGCCGCTGTTCGTGATAAGCATCGCGGCCAAGATGGTGGGCATGCACGCCCAGAGCCTGCGCCACTACGAGCGCCTGGGCCTGGTGCGCCCGTCCCGCTCCCGCGGCCGCGTGCGCCTTTACTCGCGGGCTGACATCGAGCGGTTGCTCCACATCCAGCGGCTCGTGAACGACCTGGGGGTGAACCTGGCTGGCGCCGAGGTGGTGATGCGCCTCAACCGGCGCATTCGCCGCATGGAGGAGGAGATGGAGCGTCTCCGCACTGAGCTTCAGGCGTATAGAGATAGGATGCTCCCCGCCGTGCCCGAGGACGTGGCCGGACACGGTCAGGTGGAACACAACATAGACAGAGATGAACTGACATGATGCGACAAGACAGGAGCAGCCCGCAAAACGCGAAAATGCCAAACAAACTCCGAGACTGAGGTGATCTGACATGATGCGACAGGACAGGTTCACGGAAGGTGCGCAGGAGGTCCTGGCCGCCAGTCAGGAGCTCGTGCGCAAGGAGCGCCACAGCCAGTGGGACGTGGAGCACGTCCTCATGGCCCTGCTCACCCACGAGCGGGGCGCCGCTCCCGCCGTCTTCGAGCACCTGAAGGTGGATGCCGATAAGCTGCGCGAAGCGGTCGGTCAGGCCCTGGCCAACGCCCCCAAGCTGGCCTACGACGTGGTCCAGATCTACACTACGCCGCGCATCGTGCGCATGCTGGAGGCTGCCAACGCCGAGGCGGAGCGCCTAAAGGACGAGTACGTGGGCGTGGAGCACCTCCTCATCGCCATCGCCGATGAGCGGGAGGGTGAGGCGGCCCGCATCCTTGGCCGCTTCGGCGTCGATAAGGAGAAGATATATCGTGCCCTCCAAGAGGTGCGCGGCGGCGCCCGCGTGGACAGCCCCACAGCGGAGTCCAAGTACCGCGCCCTTGAGCGCTACAGCATTGACCTGACGGACGCTGCCCGCCAGGGCAAGCTGGACCCCGTCATCCACCGTGAGGACGAGATCAAGCGGGTCATGCAGGTGCTCAACCGTCGCACCAAGAACAACCCGGTGATCATCGGCGAGGCCGGTGTGGGCAAGACCGCCATCGCCGAGGGGCTGGCCCAGAGGATCGTGGCCGGCGACGTGCCTGAGAACCTCAAGGACAAGCGAGTACTCGCCCTGGACATGAGTGCCATGGTGGCTGGCTCCAAGTTCCGCGGCGAGTTCGAGGAGCGGCTGAAGGCCGTCATGGACGAGATCAAGAAAGCCCGGGGCGAGGTCATCGTTTTCATCGACGAGGTGCACCAGGTGATGGGCGCCGGCGCCGCCGAAGGCGCCATCGACGCCTCCACCATGATGAAGCCCGCCCTGGCCCGCGGCGAGCTTCAGTGCGTGGGCGCTTGCACCTCGGACGACTACCGCCAGCACATCGAGAAGGACGCGGCCCTGGAGCGCCGCTTCGCTCCCGTGTACGTGGACGAGCCCAGCGTTGACGATACCATCGACATGGTGAAGGGGTTACGGCCTCGCTACGAGACGCACCACAAGGTCAAGATCACAGATGACGCGATTGGGGCGGCGGTGAGCCTGTCGGACCGCTACATGTCCGATCGCCACCTTCCGGACAAGGCGATCGACCTCATCGACGAGGCGGCCTCCAAACACGTCATCGAGGCGCAGAGCATGCCGTCAGACGTGCGGCACCGGCAGGAGCGGGTGGACAAACTGGCGCGCGAGGCGGACGCCGCAGTCCAGCGTCAGGAGTACGAGGCGGCCGCCCACATCAAGACGGAGCTGGAGCAGATCCGCGCCGAGTACGAGCAGATGCGGTCGCAGTGGGAAGGGGAGCACGTCGCCAGCACGACCGTGGACGAATCGGACATCGCGGAGCTGGTGGCCAGAATGACAGGTATCCCCGTCTCCCGCATGCTGGAGGGCGAGAGCGAGAAGCTGCTGCACATGGAGGAGCGTCTGCACGAGCGGGTGATCGGCCAGGAGGAGGCGATCCGCGCCGTATCGGAGGCGATCCGCCGCGCTCGCGCCGGGCTCAAGGATCCGCGCCGGCCCATCGGCAGCTTTGTCTTCCTCGGGCCCACCGGCGTGGGCAAGACGGAGCTGGCGCGGGCCCTGGCCGCCTTCATGTTCGACGACGAGGACGCCATGATCCGCATGGACATGAGCGAGTACCAGGAGCGGCACACCGTGTCGCGGCTCATCGGGGCGCCGCCGGGGTACGTGGGCTACGACGAGGGCGGACAGCTCACGGAGCTGGTGCGCCGCCGGCCCTACCGAGTCGTCCTCTTTGACGAGATCGAGAAGGCGCATGTGGAGGTGTTCAACGTCCTCCTCCAGATCCTGGAGGACGGTCGCCTGACGGACGGCCACGGCCGCACGGTGGACTTCCGCAACACGGTGGTGATCATGACCTCCAACCTGGGCACGGAGGAGTTCCAGCGGCCGTCGCTGGGCTTTGTCCCCTCTGACAAGCCGAGCAAGTCGGAGAAGGAGAAGCAGAAGGGTGCGGTGGAGAAGGCGCTGCGGCAGACCTTCCGGCCGGAGCTGCTCAACCGCATCGATGAGACGATCGTGTTCGATCCTCTGACGGAGGAGGACCTGAAGCAGATCGTTGAGCTTCTGCTCAGCGACGTGCGGGAGCGGCTGGCCGAGCGGCGAGTGGGCCTTGAGCTTACCGAGGCAGCCAAGGCGGAGCTGGTGAAGGAGGGGTACGACCCAGTGTTCGGGGCGCGGCCGCTTCGCCGGACCATCGAGCGGAGGGTGGCCAACCCGCTGTCCCGACGTATCCTGGCAGGCGAGTTCGCTGAGGGCGACACGGCCCTGGTCGACCACGCCGACGGGGAGTACGCATTCGAAAAGAAGCCGGCCCCGGCAAAGGCCAAAGCGGAGGCCAAGGCGGGATAAGACAGCAGCCCCTTGGCGAGCGAAAGTGCCTGCGATCCCGCGGGCGCTTTCTGCTATCGGCCTCCTTCGCTATGATGGGCGCAACGTGCGCGCGATACCCGTTTTCGCCACGATCGTAGTCCTTCTTGGCGGTTTCGCTGTGGCCTGCGGTGATGACGGCCAGCCCACCGCGACGCCCCAGGAGCCTACTACCCTATCGCTCACTAAGACCACGGTGGCGATGGGGGAGGGCGAGTTCCGTTTCACCCTTGAGCTGACCAACGCGGGTGACAACGTCGCCGTCAACGTCACTGCCGCGGACGTCTGGGAGGAGGGGTTGCACGTGACGGAGATCGGCTCCGTTGAGGGTCAGCAGCCGGAGGACATCAGCGACTTCGGGCTGCAGTTTACCCTCAGGGAGCTGGGGGTGGGCAGGACGGTGCAGCTAGACTACACGGCCCGCTGCCAACAGAGCGGCGACTGGGACAACACAGCAGTGGCCAGCGCAGCCAACTCGAAGCCGGCGCAGGCGGTTACTACGGTCGTCTGTCCCTAGGCCTTGGCGGCGGGCTCCGTCTCGTCCCGGCGCAGAGCGGAGACGCGCTCGCGCAGGAACGAGGGGACGTTCTCCTGGACGGCCTCGACTGCCTCGCGCACCCGGCTGAGGCCCCCGCGCATCACCTCGCGACCCTCCCGCTGGGACTCCGCCAGGTCCTCCAGCGCCTCCTGCCACAGGGCCAGCCGTCGCGACTGACCGTTGGCTGCGGCATCCGAGATGGACTCATAAAGCCCCACGATGTCGGTCGGGCGCTGCGCCCAGCCCCGGGCCACATTTGTCCAGTCGCGGGCACCCTGGCGGGAAGCCTCAAGGACGCTGCGGGCGAACCGATGGTAGCGCTCGTTGCCTGCCCTGATGGCGTCGAGGGTACTCTCCTGACGTTCGATGATCGCCATGAATAGGCGGTCGATGCTCTCGCCAGCGCTCATATTCTCGCTCCTTGGCATGATTCCGTTGCGGCCATCCTACATTAGACTGCGCGGGATGAGGGATGTCAACGGGCGCGGCGGCGGTCTGGAGTGATGGCGGACGCGCGGCCGCCGGGGTGTCCCGCAGAGCGAAGGGCGGGAGTTTGGCAAGAGTCAGACTGCGCCCCTATAATTGCGATAGGATTTCTCGGGCCCTTCTTTCGGATCGAAGCACGCTTTGCGTATCGCTTTCGGTAGTGACGAACGGACGCACCTCACTGATTTCGTGGAGCAGGAGTTGAGGAGCCGGGGTCACCAGGTAGACCTGGCGGGGCCGCTGGCAGGCGAGCCGTTGCAGTGGATGGATGTAGCGCGGGCGGTGGCGGAGCGCGTGTCCAGGGCTGAGGTGGAGCAAGGTGTGCTGTGCTGCTGGACCGGCACCGGCGTCTCCATGGCGGCCAACAAGGTACCCGGCGTGCGAGCCGCCCTCTGCGGTGACGCCGAGACGGCCCGCGGCGCTCGAGCCTGGAACGACGCCAACCTGCTCTGCCTGAGCCTGCGCGCCATCACAGAGGCTGTGGCCGGGGAGATCCTGGAGGCTTGGTTTTCCGCCTCCGCCGACGCGAGCGAGGTGGAGAACGTGGAGAAGCTTAAGGATCTGAATGGACACTACCGGACGCGAGAGGTCGGTGGGCCGGTGGAGGGAGACAAAGGGAGGGTCTAGTTGGCAGAAGAACGGAGGAGGAGACGGGGCCGCCGTCGTGGCCGCGGCCGCGGACAGCCTGCAGGGGAGCCTGCCGAAGGCACGCCGGAGGGGGGGCAGCCCGAGGTAGCGGAGGAGAGCGAGGCGCCCGGAGTGCTACCCTCGCGGCTGCGGTTCCGCTTTGGGCGCCGCGGCGGCGGTGAGGAAGAGAGGGCGCGCGCACGCCGGGACCAGGGCCGCGGGGAGCGACCGACCGCCACAACGCCTGCGCACGTCTCGCCTCTGAGTTTCTGGCGCAGGGGTCGGTCCCGGACCTATCGTGAGCAGCCCACGCCCAGGCAAACGCTGGGGCGAACATGGCGCCGTGTCCGGAGTCTGCACTTCCCGCCCTGGGTTCCCGTGGCGTTCATCATCGCCGTCGTCTCCGGCATTCTGGCGATTCTGATCATCGAGCCGTGGGGTGAGGGCGACCCACCCCACATCAATGACTACTGGCAGGCCACGTACTCCGTCGAGATCTGCGGCCAGCGTCAGCCTGCCTTCGAGGGCTGGGGGGGCGGCATTACCACCAACCGCGACGGCGTTATCCATATCCGCCCCCGCATCGCCTCCGAGGAGGGTAAGGGTGCCCGCCTGGTCAAGTGGTTTGAATACGGGGGCGGCAAGCTGACCCAGACGGAGATGCGCATGCCTGGCACCCGCCAAGAATACAAGAACGGCGACACGTGCGACGATGGCTCTGAGGCCGTGCTCCAGGTGTTCGTTAACGGCGTGAAGATGGACGACTGGAGCGACTACATCCCCCAGCACCGCGACGTTGTCCGCATCGAGTTCGGGCCTGAGGAAGAGGCCGAGGAGACGGGGGAGCCCGAGACGACCGAGGAGGCGGGCGAGGCCCAACCGGCCGAGCAGCCCGAGGCAACTGAGGAGGCCCAGGAGGAGGCCGGCTAGACCGCCGGCCCGCGAGCGAGCAACTGCTCGATGGCTAGGGTGTAGGGGCCCCACATGGGCTGGGGCAGCAGACGGCCGATGCGCGCCATCACCTGCTCCCGCGCAAGGCGGTCTCGCTCCCCCTTGGCGGCGGTCTCGGGAAGATCGACGGGGAACGGCGGGCCGAAGCGGGCGGTGAGGAGGCTTTCCTCTTCATAGATGCCGCAGGGCAGGATGGGGATGCCCCGCCTACTGAGCGAGGCGAGGAACACGCCGGTGCCGGGCATCGCTTCGATGAGGACATCGCGCCCGACGCCCTCCGGGTACAGGCCTATCGGCTCCCTCTGCCTCTCTACGACCTCCAGGATGGCGCGCATGGCGGCGGCGCGGCCCACCCGCCGCTCCGGGGAGCGGGGAACGATCACCAGCCCGTAGACGCTGGCGATACGGCGGAATAGCCAGCGCAGAAGCCATGTGGGCACCGGAATGACGCGGGCCAGGCGGAAGTTGTACCATTCGCTGGTCATGAGCCAGCGCAGCGTGCGCTGGGTCTGCCGCCGCTCGTAGATAGCGGTGGCGGCCAGCATGCCGCCCCACCAGACCTTCAGGCCAGGCCGCTCGTAGTGGTTGGCTACGAACACGAAGGGCCCCTCCGAAGGGATGTGCCCGTCGCCGATGACGTTCGGCCTGGGCCTGGCTGTCATCAGTGTGCCCCTTGCGTCGCGCCCGAGATCGCGCTTCCTCCCCAGCAGCACAGCCAGGATGAAGCGGAGGATGTAGGAGAGGGGCAGACGGTAGGCTTCCTGCCGTGTGTCATTCTCCCTCATGGCAGTTCAATTGTAACCGAAAGGGCTTCCCCTCCGTCCTCTTGACAAGGCAGCAGTGCGGCTTATACTGGTGGCGCCCCTTGAGGGCGTGTGGCTGGAGGGGGTGGTCGAGAGGGTGGAGGAGCAGACATGCCGGTAGTGACGATGTCGGGGACGATCGCGAGCGGCGCCCGCGAGATCGGGCGGGCCGCAGCATCTCTCCTTGGAACCGACTATGTCGACCAGCAGTTGCTGGTGGGCGCCGCGAGGCGCCTCGGCGTCCCTATCGATGTCATGGCCGAGCGCGACGAGCGATGCTCCAGCTTGGGCGAACGTCTGGCCGCCGTCCTGCGCGGCTTCCTGGAACGGTCCGCCGCCGCAGGCGACCCCTTGACGGGCGCGAGCGGCCTGGAGGTCGTGCTGGGCCGCAGCTACGCGGAGATGGCCCTGGAGCGGGAAGAGCCGCAGGTCAGCGACTCCCTCTATATGAGGACGATGACCGCGATCATCCGGGATCTGGGTGATCGGGGGGACGTAGTGGTGCTGGGACGGGGGAGCCAGATGATCTTGCGTGACCTGCCGGGGGCGCTGCACGTCTTGACCCTCGCCCCTGAGGAACTGCGCGTCCAGCGCCTCGCTGACCGCGAAGGGATATCGCGGGAGGAAGCCGAGCAGTGGGTCGAGGACAGCGATGGGGCCCGCCCCGCCTTCTACCGCAAGTTCTGGAAGGTGGACGTGCACGACCCGACCTTATACGACATCACGCTGGAGACCTCGCACCTCACCTATGAGGTGGGAGCGGAGCTGGTAGCGGCGGCGGCGCGGGCCAAGGCCGCGTCGACCTAGGCTTCGGACTTGTCTCCGACAGAAGCGAGCACGCCCCGCAGGTAGTCCTGCGCCCGATCCAGACGGGCCTGCATGCCCCAGGGGTTTCCGGGTGCCAGGGGCAGGCCCCAGCCGCGGGCCTCCGCCCCCTCGCCGACGACGTCTAGGAAGCCCTTGGCCTGCTGTGACCCCTCCCCGAAGAGGGTGACCACGACACGGTGCGTCCCGTCCACCCATTGGCCGTAGTCGTACGAAACGGGTCCGCGGCCGCGCAACCGCGACAGCATCTCCAGGCGGCCCTGCAGCTTCTCTCGGGGCGAGGTCATGGCCCTGTCAGACTAGCGCAGGAGCCCAACGAGGCGCAAGCGGATGGGGCTCTCCGTGCGTGCACTCGGCCGTTCCCTGGTCAGAAGAACTCAGATGAATACGGCGAGTAATCCGCGGCCAGTATGCGGTCGGCGAGCGTGACGGCCTTGGGGTCGCTGACGTCCGCCAGGCCGGAGCGGGTGGCCTCGCTGGGCCTGAGGAAGCCGTTGTACATGGCGGCGAAGGTAGCGGCATCCGTGGAGAGGTCGGCAGTTCCCTCGGCCTTGGTGGCCGCCAGTCGTCCGCCACGGCCTGCGGGTCCGAAGCACTCGATGCGCCAGACTCCCTGGTTCCAGGGCGTGGAGGGATCGGCTACGTGGACGGTGAACGAGCCTTCGGGGGCCTCCGCGGCGGGCGGCCGTACTGCGATGGCCTTCTCCAGGTCGACGATTCGCAGCATGAAGCCGTAGTGGTGCTGCCGCTTGACCCGCCCGGGTTCGTCGATCGAGGCGGTGAACGGCTCGTCGATGGGCCCGAACCAGGTAATCTCCTCGGCCAGGTCGTGGGTGAGGAGATAGCGGAGGAGACCAAGATAGGCGGCACTGTCCAGGGCGACGAACTCCTGGAGGGCCAGCCTGTCGGTGGGTGGGCCGCCCAAGCGCCGCTCGCGAGTGCCGAAGTACGCTACGTAACCACTGGGCTGGCCCTTCCCGTCCGCCCACACGGCGACGTCGTTCAGGCGGCGCTTCTCGTCGTACAGGCGCCGGAAGAACGCCTCCTTCCACCAGCGCTCGTCACGATCCAGGTAGCCGTTGCGGGGCGCAGCGAATTGCCTGTATACCTGGGCGACGGTGGGCCGCTCCTCTTCCGTGATGCGGAAAGCGGAGCCTTCGGGCCGGGCCGGGTTCGCCGGAGCGATGTCCTTGGGTTCGAACGAGTAGCGGAGGGCACCGGAGGCGACCATCCAGCCGTAGCGACGGTAGAGGGTCGGGTGCGGGGTCCACAAGGATGATAGTAGCTGGCCCTGCCCCCTCATGAGGGCGAGGGCGTGGCGGAGGAGGTGACCGACGTATCCCTTGCGACGGTGTTCCGGTAGGCAGGCGACGCTGGACACGCCACCGAGGGGGATGGAGGCGCCGTGGATGAACATCCGCAGAGGGAGGATGCGCAGGCAGGCCGCCATCTGCCCGTCCTCGAAGAGGGCAATCGTGAGTCCCATCTCCGCCACGTGCTTCAGCCGGTCGCGTCCCTCGTGGGAGCGATCGGAGGTGAAGGAATAGGCCATGATGAAGTGGGCGCGGTCGAAGTCGTCCCCGGTAACCGGGCGGATCTCGATAGCCATGGCGGGTCGATTATAGTCCGGAGTAGAGGTCAGGGTCACGGCGGTCGCCGGCTCAAGCGGTGTCCCAGGGATGCCGCATCAGTCCCTCTTCCCGCTATTCCTGGCTACCGGGCGTGACTCCTGCCGTCCCCCAGGCGCAGAGGCCCGCAGTCGCGCCCACGTTGCGTTTGACCGTCGATGGGCCCATCGCTATCATATGGTGGCGAGTTTAGGAAGCGGAACCTATCTAAATCGAGGGGTGATATGGCACCGTCCACCGAGTTCCCCGGCAATATTTTCTACGCGATCACCTTCTTCGGCTTCATAGCCTTCTTCATCTATTCGGCGGGCATACGCTTCCATTGGTTTACGCGGGGCCAGTGGATCAACCGCTTCAGAGAGCCGATTTGGCGGGCCCTGGGGCTCATCCCCTTCGTGCTGGGCAACGCCCGGATAGCGCGGCCGAAGTACTGGTACTCTGGTACGTTGCACCTCCTCATCTTCTGGGGCTTCCTGGTCCTCCAGGTGCGCACCCTGAACTTCCTGCTCAACGGTGTCCATGAGGACATCAGCCTGGAGAGCGCCCTCGGCGACATCTACACGGTAGGCTGGCGACCGGTGATGGACGCCTTCAACGTGCTGGTCATCGTGGGAGTGCTCATGGCGGCATGGCAGCGCTTCGTCTGGCGGCCCCAGCGGATGACCCTGAATATCGACGGCTGGATCCTCCTGGGGCTTATCGCCTGGATGATGGTGACCGACATCTTCGCCAACAGTGCGGAGATCGGCCTCGATCGCCCCAACCACGAGTGGGCGTCCTTCGTTGCCTTCGGTTTCGCTGAGTTGTGGGATGAGATCGGCTTCACCGGCCTGGGGATGGAGCTGTTCCACGTCGCCTGGTGGTACTCGCATCTGGTGACCTTCCTGCTGTTTCTAGTCTACCTGCCGTACTCCAAGCACTCCCACGTCCTCACCATCGTGCCCAACGTCTTCTTTCGCCGCCTGGAGCCCAGCGGAGTGCTCCAGCCCATCAAGGACTTCGAGACGGCGGAGAGCTTCGGTGTAGGCAAGCTGGAATCGTTTACGTGGAAGCAGATGCTGGACTCCTACACCTGCACGGAGTGCGGCCGCTGCACGGCAGCCTGTCCGGCGAACATCACGGGCAAACTGCTCTCGCCGAAGGAGATTGTCTCAGACATACGCCACCTCCTGGAGGAGCAGGTGCCGCGTCTGTCGCCCAAGACCCACCGGCCGGAGCAGCCGACGCCACTCATTGAGGGGGTGGGCTTCGAGCCGATATGGGACTGCGTGACCTGTGGCGCTTGCATGTATGAGTGCCCCGTATTCATCGAGCACGTGCCCACTATCATCGATATGCGCCGCTACCTGGTGCTGGAAGAGTCGAACATGCCGGAGACGGCGCAAGCCACCTTGATGCAACTGGAGCAGCGGGGCCACCCATGGCGGGGGACGCAGCTCACGCGTACCACCTGGATGGAGGAGATGGCGGCGGAAAGCATCGAGGTTCCCGTGTTCGACGGCAGCCAGGAGTACCTGCTATGGGTGGGCTGCACCGGGGCCCTGCAGGAGCGCAACGTGAAAGTGACGAAGGCCACGGCGAGGCTGCTGCTGGAGGCGGGCGTGAGCTTCGGCGTGCTGGGCAACGAGGAGGGATGCTCCGGCGACCCGGCGCGCCGTTCGGGCAACGAGTACCTGTTCCAGATGCAGGCCCAGGCCAACATCGAGATGTTCAAAGCTAAGGGTGTGCAGAAAGTCATCACGATGTGCCCCCACTGCTTCAACACGATCAAGCATGAGTACCCCCAACTGGACGGCAACTATGAGGTGAACCACCACTCGGTGCTACTGCAGCGGCTAGTGGCAGAGGGGAAGCTACAGCCGCAGTCTGGGAACGGCCTGTCGGGAAAGATCGCCACCTATCACGACCCCTGCTACCTCGCGCGGCACAACGACATCCTGGAGGAGCCGCGCCGTGTTCTGGCCTCGACGGGAGCGAAGGGGCAGGAGATGACGCGGCGCAGGAAGGACGGGTTCTGTTGTGGGGCCGGCGGCTTCCACGCGTGGATGGAGGAGAGCCGCGGCCAGCGCATCAACCAGGCGCGGACGGAGGAGGCGGCGGAGACCGGCGCGGACATCATCGCCGTGGCCTGCCCCTTCTGCATGCAGATGTTCGAGGACGGCGTGGGCGCGGTGCCGCAGGCGGCTGAGAAGGAGATGCAGGTGCTGGACCTGGCGGAGCTTTTGGACATGTCGGTGGCCCAAAGCAGGCCGACAGTGGCGGCAGCACCCGCAGCAGAGTCGCCGCCCGCCGAGCCGGCGGCGGACGAATCCCCGGCCGCCGAGGCCGAGCGGTAGGCGCCTGAAGGCACGGATTAGGCGTCAGCGGCCGTACGGCCCCGTGACCGTCTCTTGGTCTACCGGCGTCGTCGCGGGCCGGTAGAGCTGCCGCACGCGCACAGTGTTGCGGCGACCGTGGCGGGCCAGCGCTCGCTGGAACTCCGCCAGCCGCTCCTGGCCCCAGGTCAAGTAATCGCGCCAGACGTCCTGCCCGCCAACGTTCACCCGGTTGGTGGCGAATGACGCCCACTCCAGGGCGGCGTAGGCCGCGGCCCCCGTCGCCACCACGTCCTCGAAGGGCGCCGGCAGCGTACAGGTCGTCGCGTCCAGGGTGTGGAGCTCCGTGTAGTAGACGTTGACGTCCTCCGCCGACTTGGGCGTCGCGTCGACGAGCATGGTGAGGGTGGAGAGCCAGACGGAGAAGGGCACGTATGTGGGTGGGTAGTCGCCAACCGGGTACTCCACCGCCTCGATGGCCACCAGATCGGTAAGCCCGGCGATGGACAGGTCACGGCTTTCGGCGGTAGTGCTGAGGGTGGTCTTCGCCTCCAGGGGCAGGGAGAGGCTGAAGTCGCGGACGGCGCGCTGGATGTGACGGTCCAGCTCGGCATCGGTCCAGCGCTGGTCGGTGGGGTCCTCGTCGTGCAGGTCCTTGCGGAGGCGGGAACGCATCTGCCCAAGGTCCATGGTCGGCTCCTTTAGGTGATCTGAGGGGGTTGGAGGGGAGGCGCATCGGCCTCGGGCGGGAGGAGGATGCGGGCGACGGCGCGGACGGCGGCTTCGAGATCGGCGGGGGTCCAGGTGTCCTTGTTGCGGAGAGCGCGGAGCTGGGCGCGGGCGCCCTCGTAGGCGAGCTGGTCGTCGGTGACGGTGCGCTCGACGCGGGAGACGCGGCGCATGGAGCCGTCCGGCTGTTTCTCGTAGGTCTCGTCGTAGTCGGTACGTGGCATGGCTATCCCCTCAAGGCGACGGCGGCGCGGTCGGTGGCCTGGGAGCCGTTGGGCGTGGGGGCGGGGCTAACGAGGCCGCCGGCGACGTCGCCGATGCGCCCGGTGGCGCTGATGACGGTGTTGTTGCCGCCCATGACGCCGCCGCCGGAGAAGCCGGTGGTGGCAGGGCTGATAGCGCCGGCGGTGGAGGGGGAGGTGAGGGTGGGGGCGTGGTCGGTGACGTAGGCGAGCCAGTAGTTGCCCGCGGCGAGCTGCTGGCTGATGGTGATGATCTTGTCGCCGGTGCTGTCGACCGGGACGGTGCCGGCGTCCAAGACGAGGGCGGAGGGGGCTCCGAGGGAGTTGTTGTAGATGCCGAGGCGGGCGAGCTTGCCGGCTGGGGCGGGGGTGTTGACGTTGATTCCGATGCCGGTGTAGGTGGTGGTGCGGGGGACGTAGATGGGGATGTAGTACAGGACGCCGAACATGGGGACGACCGTACTGAAGCCGGCGTAGTACCAGCCGGGGATGTGCCAGACGACCACGCCGAAGTCGGCCAGGGCGCGGACGAAGCACTCGTGCCGGTGGTCGCTGCGCTGGGCGGTGGTGGCGGAGCCGGCGGCGCTGGAGTCCTCGTTGGGGGGCGGGGCACCGTTCAGGGCCGCGCCGCCACCGGAGGGGAGGGCGCCCTGGATGGTGGCGACGACGGCCTCGTCCTGGTTGGAGGGGTCGAGGAAGAGGACAGAGCACTGGCGGCCCACGACGACATCGCCGGCGGGGATGTCGGTCGCCACGCGGACGCCCTCGAGCCAGACGCTGAGGGAGCCGGCGATCTGGACGTCGGCCTTGTGGGTGGCGGCGTCGTAGGACTTGATGGTGGCCCGTCTGATTTCGGTCACGGTTGTCCTTCGGTACGGCTCGTCATTCTGAGCGACCGGAGGGAGCGAAGAATCTGACGGGTCGCCAGACCCTTCGCTCCGCTCATGGTGACAGCAGCGCTACGGCCGTACTCCGATTAGGCGGGCCAGCTTGACGGCGTTGAACAGGGCCAGCGAGGCGTACCACTTGATGCGGGTGCGGCTGGCGTCCTTGCTCTCCAGGGAGCCGACGCGCTCCACCTGGAGGCTGCCGGGGGCGGTGAGGCCTACCAGGGCGCCTTCGCCCATCTGGAAGGCGTAGATGGTGGAGCAGTCGCTGCTGGTGCCCTGGGTCTGGTCGTCGGCGATGTAGTCGGAGGGGCCGATGGGGATGCCGTCGTAGAACTG
>CAYFYG010000110.1:0-5101 GCA_964347225.1 uncultured Dehalococcoidia bacterium
CGCTGATCGAGATCGCGACGTCGATTGAGGCAGGCGGGGCGGGGTGCTAGGATACGCCCCGCCAGAGGCGGGCAGGCGCGAGTGTGAATCGGGAGGGAACATGGTCACACCGGGCGGCAACCTGCGCGAGTTCGCCGACGACTGGACGCCGATCTTCGCCGACCCCGGGCGTCAGTACGACTACGTCACGTCTGTCGTCTCTCACCGTGCGGTTGAGGGCGGCGTGGGCCTGGAGGCGCGTACGGAGTGTGGGGGGAGCGTGCAGGGGGAGATGGCGTTCGTCACGCCGGAGGTGTTCCGCCTGCGCGTCTGGCGGGACGATGAGCCGCCCCGGGACTCGCCGATGCTGGTGGAGGGTGTCCACCGGCACCACCAGCCACGGCTAGCCGAGGATGGAGCCGCTTTCGTGCTGGACAGCGGCTCGCTGAGAGTGAGGCTAGCGCGAGGCCGCTGGGGCCCAACGGTGGAGGACGCCGACGGACGCGTCCTAGTGGAGCCCTCGGACGATGACCGCCTGCTGCGCGGACCCTTCGTGCTGCCGCTGGGGTTCTCCGTGGACGGTCGCGGCCGGGTGGCCTTCCACGACTCGCTGTCACTGGCGCCGCAGGAGCGGATGTACGGCTTGGGGGAGCAGTTCGGCCCGTTCGATAAGCGCGGGCAACGCATCGTCGCCTGGACGCGCGATCCCACGGGCGGGCTGATCTCGACGGTCAGCTACATACAGATCCCGTTCTTCATGAGCAGCCGTGGCTACGGGCTCTTCCTGCACCACAGCTGCAAGATCGTGTACGAGCTGGGACAGCCCGCGCTGGAATCGGTCTCCTTCCGGGTGGATGACCCCTACCTGGACTACTTCTTCATCTACGGGCCGGGCCCGAAGGAGGTCATCGCTCGCTACACGGAGCTTACCGGACGGCCGATCGCGCCGCCGGCATGGTCATTCGGCGCATGGTACTCGCGCTGCTGGTACCGGGACCGGGAGCAGATCGAGGGGATTGTGGAGCGACTTCGGCAGCTGGGCATTCCGGGAGACGTGATGCACGTTGACCCGCTGTGGCTGAAGGAACGGCAGTCACGGGGGCTGGACAGTTGCGACTTCGTGTGGGACGAGGAGGCGTTCCCGGATCCGCAGGGCTTCGTGCGCTGGCTGGAGGAGCGGGGTTTCAAGCTGAGCCTGTGGGAGAACCCCTACGTCCCCGTGGATACGGAGATGCACCGCGAGGGTCTGGAGAAGGGCTACTTCGTCCGCTCGCGAAAGGGCGGGCTGGCCCGGCCCCTGGACAACCCCGACGAGGCGGTGCTGCCGGACTTCACGAACCGGGAGGCGTACCGCTGGTGGCAGGAGAAGCACCGCCCCTATCTGCGCATGGGGGTAGCCGCCTTCAAGCCGGACTACGGCGAGGCCGTACCCGCTGGCGCCGTGTTCGCGGACGGCCGCAGCGGGGAGGAGGTGCACAACATCTATCCCCTGCTGTACAACCGCTGCGTGTACGAGGTGATGCAGGAGGAGCGGGGCGAGGCGATGCTGTTCAGCCGATCAGGGTACGCCGGGTCGCAGCGGTACCCGATCAACTGGACGGGAGACCAGCCGAGCACCTGGGGCGGGATGGCGGCGGCGCTGCGGGCCGGGCTGAGCCTCAGCCTGTCCGGCATCAGCATGTGGAGCCACGATATCGGCGGGTTCTGGAACCCGAACAACATGGAGCCGCCAGACCCAACTCTGTACATACGCTGGGCGCAGTTCGGGCTGCTGTCCAGTCACGCCCGCTTCCACGGCATCCGGGGGCGGGAGCCCTGGTACTTCGGCGATAAGGCGGTGGAGGTGGTGCGGGAGTTCGCGCGGCTGCGCTACCGCCTGCTGCCGTACATCTACTCGCTAGCGAAGGAGGCGGAGGCCACCGGCCTACCCGTGGTGCGGCCGCTGGTGCTGGAGTATCCCGACGATCCGATAGCAGCGGCCGTCGACTACGAGTACCTGCTGGGGCCATACCTGCTCGTGGCGCCAGTCATGAACGAGGAAGGCCGCTGCCTGGTCTATCTGCCACCAGGGACCTGGCACGACTGGTGGAGCGGCGAACGGCTCCAGGGGCCACGACACCTGCGCCTGGATGTGCCGCTGGAGCGGCTGCCGCTGTACGTTCGCGGCGATTCGCTGCTGGTCACAGGGCCGGAGATGGAGTACGTGGGACAACGGCAGTGGCGGCCGCTGTCACTGGACGTGCGCCTATCGGCCAGCGCCGAGACGACGGTCTGGAGCCCGGAGCGACCGGTGCTCATCAGTGGCGCCCGGGACGGCGGCGAAGTCCGCCTGCGCGTGGGCGGGCCGTCCTGGGACTACCGTGTGCGCTTCGTGGAGCCTACGGTGGTGCCGGAGGTGCAGGCCGAGGGTGATGCCTCGGGGCTGGCGGTGCGGCAGGAGGACGGCGTGACGGTGGTGGAAGTGAGAGGCGGGGAGTTCGAGGTCCGGGCGCGCGTGTCCTAGGGCCAGCTAGGCGAAGCCGCCGTCCGCCTCGCAACCGGGGACGAACTTGCGCCACTCCACCTGCTGTTCTAGGTAGACGTAGAAGGTGCTGTAGAAGCTGTACGGGGGCTGGAACGGCTCGCGGATGAGGCGCAGGCGTGCCTCCTGGGGGGTGCGCCCGGCCTTGCGGTGGTTGCAGGACTTGCAGGCGGCGACGACGTTGTCCCACTCGTGACCACCGCCTCGACGGCGGGGCACCACGTGGTCGAGGGTGAGGTCCTTTGTGCGCCTGCCACAGTACTGGCAGGTGAAGCGGTCACGCAGGAAGACGTCGCGCCGGGTAAGACGCCCCTGAGGCCTGGGTCGGCGGATGAGGTAGATGAGGCGGATGATGGAGGGGATGGCGTAAAGGGCGGTAGGGGTGTGCAGGTGGCCGCGGCCATTCTCCAGGATCTCGGCCTTGCCCCGGTCGACCAGTACGAAAGCGCGCCGAACGGTGCATACGTTCAGCGGCTCATAATTCTGGTTGAGAACCAGTACTGGGGCGGTAGTAACTCCCATCTCGCCGTCACCGAAGGCAATAGTAGCAGACAGGCGTCAAGCTGTGCAATGCTGTGCTCTGCGGCTAGGCGGGGAAGGCGTCGACGGCCCGTTCGAAATCGGCCGGGAGGATGATGAGGAGCACGGAGGCAGCGTCGAGAAACACGGACGCCAAGCCGGAGTCCTCGATGGCGTCGTCCAGGCCCACATCGAAGGTGACGAATGCGATGAGGAGCGCCTCGACGACGACCAGGCCCTTGAGGAGCCCGAAGAGGGCTCCTCCCAGGCGGTCTGCCCAGCCCAGGAGCAAGATGGCCGCCACCTGTTTGAGCATGATGGCGATGAGCTGTCCGGCCAGGTAGACGGCGCCCAAGAGCACCAGGAAGGCGACGATGTTTGCTGTGTCGCTGCTATCGATGAACCCGAGGACGTCGCCGGCCAGGTCGTCGTAGAAGAGCCCGGCGACGACGATGCCCACCACGGCACTCACCAGGGTCACCAGCTCCCGGATGAGGCCCGCGGAGTAGGCCGCGGCAACGAAGAAGGCGACAATGAGGACGATTACGATGTCGAGCCAGTTCATGAGAGCGCGCTACTAATAACGTGGCACGTCGCCAACGGTTACTCCCCTTTGCGAAGCGTCGGTCCCAAGCGGTGGGCAGCGATGAGAGCGACCAGCATCAATCCGCCCAGATAATAACCACCTAAGACGTCACTGGGCCAGTGGGCGCCCGCGTATACCCGCTCCATGCCCGTGAAGAGGATCACCCACAGGCAAGCGGCCTGCCCCACCCGGCGTAGGACGAGGTGGGGCACGAACAGGGTGATGAAGTAGAAGAGGAGGCCGTAGAGGAGGATGGCCCCATCGGCGTGGCCGCTGGGGAAGGCGGGACTCGACGGATGCTCCCTCACCGCGACAAGGTCTTCCGCAGGCCGCGGCCGCCCCACGAGCTCTTTGACGGCTGCGTTGACGAACCGCCCGAGGACACTGGCCAGGAGCAACAGCGCTTCCCAGCGGCGGGTCGCCACCAGCAGGGCGACAGCTCCGCCCAGCCACGCCGCGACTATCCACGGAGTGTCAGCAAGGTCCTCCGCCCAGTCGATAGCTCGCACGAAGGCGGCGGGGTCTATTTCCTGGAGGCGGTGGGCGAGCCAGAGGTCCGCCGGAAATCGGTCGTAGGCGGCGGCAAAGCCGCTAAGGACGGCGAAGCCGGTCAGGAGGAGGAGCCACAGCGCCAGCAGGGTGCGGCCGCGTAGCATAATTGCAGCCATTATCGAGGCCGCGCGTTCGTTTACGCAAGCGAGAGGGCGGTGCTACAATACGCCGTGCTCTACGAAGGAGGTCGTCACGGACGAGGCTAGACTGCGGGAGCTGCTAGAGTCGCTCCGGCAGGGTACGCTGCCCCTCGATGAGGCGCTGGCGCGACTGCGCCGCCTGCCCTATGAGGACATCGGGTTCGCAGAGGTGGATCATCACCGGGCCCTTCGCCGCGGCTTCCCAGAGGTGGTCCTGGGCCAGGGAAAGAGCAGGGAGCAGGTGGTCGCAATCGCGGAGCGTCTGGCCGCGGAGTCGGACCGGTTGCTCATCACCCGCGTGGACGAGGATGTCTTCGACGCGGTCAAGGAGCGTCTGACGGACGCCCGCTACCACGCCGATGCGCGCGCGATCACCCTGGATCACAGCCGTGAGCCGCGTTGGCCGGGGGTGGCCGTCCTCTGCGCTGGCACTTCGGACCTTCCGGTGGCGGAGGAGGCGGCAGTGACGGCAGAGCTCATGGGCGGTGAGGTGGACCGCTCCTACGACGTGGGCGTGGCCGGGATTCACCGCGTGCTGGACAAGTGGGAGGCTCTGCGGTCTGCGCGGGCGCTGGTGGTGGTGGCAGGCATGGAGGGGGCGCTGCCCAGCGTCGTCGCCGGGCTGGTGTCGGCGCCGGTGATAGCGGTGCCGACCTCGGTGGGGTACGGGGCGAGCTTCGGCGGTCTGGCCCCTCTCCTGGCGATGCTGAATAGCTGCGCCGCCGGCGTTGCGGTCGTGAATATCGACAACGGCTTCGGAGCTGGCTATCTGGCGGCCGTCATCAACCGGCAGTCGCGAGAGGG
>CAYFYG010000111.1:0-11629 GCA_964347225.1 uncultured Dehalococcoidia bacterium
GTAATCAGGGCATACAGCCGAATATTGGACATCACGCTCTCGTGGCCGGAGGTGCAGCGGTAGCGCTGAGTTGGCGGTAGGTTGCGGACTCCTGTATACGGTCTGCAACGAAATCCCAGAGAACGGGTGAGAGGGGGCTGCTCCGCGCACACGCACGGCCACAAAATAGGCGCTCGGTCAGCCTGGTGGGAAAGGAAGATCCCAATAGCATGAACCAGCCCAGCGGCGGATCGCCCGCGAAGCTAGCGAAGGAACATGAGCAGTTTCAGAGCCTCCGTTTGACGGGTTCCCAGATTGCATTCTCCGTGTTGAGGCTGAGGGGTTGCCTCAGACACGGCGGGACAAGAAAAAAACTGAGCCGGTTTCCCGACCTTACAACCGGCTCGGTTCTCCTGCGGGGCGGGAGGGGGTGTTAACCGCTCCGCTTAACTTCACTCCAAGCGTAACCACAGCGGATGGCGGGTGGGTTAAAGCGCGGTTGACCGACAGTAGAAATCCGGTGAGAAGAGTGTCAGCAACGACGGGGAGGACAGCGAGCCCCTTGTCCGAGGGCTCATAGAGCGCTGGTGAAGCCGTACCTCAGCGTCCGTGCTGTCCGCCCGCCGCGATTGCGCGCCTGGGCTGGACGGCTGTCAAACGGCGGTTCGGACGGCGGGTGCCTGGTACGCCGGGAGGTGCTGGCCGCGGTAGGGAAGCGTCGTTATGCGCGGCTGGGGCGAAGCTGACCGCTGGCGTAGGGCCAGTCTCGCCGTGCTGTTGTCATGGAATCGCCGTTGTGGTGCCGCCCTGGCCCCGGTGAGTGCGCTTCCGCGGGCAGGCGGTAGCCGCACATGGAGCAGCGGCGCTCCGCGTCGTCAAGGATGCCCTCCACCGTCACGTCACCGAGGCACATGGGGCAGGTCTTTAAGTGTGTCGTCTCGGACACCTCCTTCAGGGGATTAGTGCCTCGTTGCGTAACAGGCTACGCGGTCGGGCCGCTTTCCATTGCTCTAGAGACGCTCCAGGCCCTTCTCGGTTACATGAGAGCCTGCCGCGAATCAGGTACTCTTACATTACGAGACTGGTGTTGCGGCTGTGTTTCGGCCGCATTACACGCTTGTTACGGCACCGTTTGTGAGCCGCCGGGCCTCAGCCGCCGCCGACCGCACCGCCGGACTCGAATCGCCCGGCGCTGTGCCCCGGCTGCCCGCGCTCGTCGGTGGCTTTGAGCTTGGGACGTGCAGGTGCCGCGGTCGCCACCGCTCCATTCCCGCCCGGACAGAGGCACGACACATCGTGTCGCCACAAGGCCGCCTTTCTGGAGCCGCCGCTCGCGCACATGCCTGTGCCATTGACACAGGTCGACTTGAAGGTATGCTGAATGCACAAATGGTAGGCGTGTTCCAGTGGCTCCTCGACTGCCATCCGAGCTTCACGAGGCCCTGAGAGAATCGGCTGTCTGAAATCCCTCGGGACCTCCGCCGGGGGGCCCTCATCCGGCTCGCGGACGGCCTTTGGGCGAGAACACGCCAATCGACGCAGCATAGCACGGAGGACACCAGCCATGGGCAAGCTCGATGGGAAGGTCGCGATCGTCACGGGCGCTGCTTCGGGCATAGGCAAGCGCACCGCCGAGGTCTTGGTCGAAGAGGGTGCCTGCATCATCGTGGCTGATGTCAACGGCGACGGCGTGAAGGCGATGGTTGCGCAGCTTGGCCCCGACCGCGCCGATGGCGTGCAACTCGACATCCGTGATGAAGAGGGAGTCAAGCGGATGGTGGATCAGGCCTTTTCTCGCTTCGGCCGACTCGACATCGCCTTCAACAACGCCGGAGTCGGGGGCTTCTGCCCCGTCAATCAGTACCAGCTGGAAGAATGGGAGCGGGTCGTGGGCGTCTGCCTCACGGGAACCTTCCTGTGCATCAAGCACGAAGCGGCGCGCCTCATCGCCCAGCAGCAGGGCGGCAGCATCATCAATGTCGCCAGCCTCAACGCCACCCAACCTGCGGAAGGCTTTGCCGCTTACTGCTCGGCGAAAGCCGGGGTAGCCATGCTCACGAAGGTGGCCGCCCTTGAGCTCGGTCGCTACCGCGTTCGCGTCAACAGCATCGGTCCTGGCCTGATCCACACGCCCCTTGTCCAGCCGATCATCGACATCCCCGGCCTCGAGGACGCATACGTCGACGAGGCGCCCATCGGCCGCGTCGGTGAACCGGAAGACGTTGCTCGCCTCGCCCTTTACCTCGCCTCCGATGAGTCGTCACTGATGACCGGCCAGACCCTCTTCATCGACGGTGGAGGTAGCCTGAAGAAATACCCCGAGCTGTTTGGCTTCTTTGGCTTGATGGGCTGACAGCGAGCCTAGGCCTGCGCGGAGCGAAATCGCGTCTCGTCAGCGTATTTCGGCTTTGCGACCCGTCTCCCGATGACTGGCACGGCGTAGACAGCGTGAAGACCTGAGCCCTGGCAATGGCACTGCTCATCTCAGTGCGGCTCGAGAGCGTGGCGGGATCGGAGGGGCGCGGGAACGTGGGGGAGCATCTTTTCGGGTGAGCGTGGTCGTGGTCGGCCTCAGGGTCGAAGGGCGTGAATGGAACCCTACCATTGCCTGCCTCTCCAGTCTGGTTGACTGCCCGTTCCTTTGGTTCAGACGGCCAAACGTCTTCCGTGTGGCCTCGGGCGGGTTCAGGCGCGGTACGGACGGGGTCAAGAGTGGGTCAAAGGCCGCTCACACTACTGGCTGGAAGCCGCGGCATCGGCGCTGCTCGTCTAGGTGCCGGATGAGGACATCGCGGGAGCGGGTCGAGGAACTGAAGCGGCTGCGGCCCTCAAACGTTTCAGAACGGGCAATGGTCGGCCGCAGCCGCTCTCTGCTAGAATGGGCTGCCATGTTTAGCGAACGCGTGCGCAGCCTGAGCGCTGGTTTCCTGACCCTGGCGGTACCCGTCATCCTCATGACCGCCGCCTGCACCGGTGATGGCGACGAGGTCCCCACTGTTCCTACCGACACCCCCACCCCAGATGGCGCCGAGGCGTCCCCTACCGCTGCCCGGAACTCCGTCATCGGCGCGGTCGAGGCCTACGTCATCGAGACGGGTCTGGACAGCGAGATCTTCGAGGTCACCGATCCCATCAACTGCCTCGCATTTGCAGAGGCGGCCGAGGAAGAGAAGCCCTTCGGCCAGATCTGCATCAACTTCAACAACAGCGAGTTCGGCGACAGCAGTGGCGTCATCGAAGTATGGGCATACGGTACCGAAGACGCCTGGGACCTTGCTTTGGAGGTTCAGGACCTCGGCTGGGTCGTGACTGGTGCCGAAGAAAAGGCGCCGGACGCTGACGAGCAGTAGGCTAGCCGAGCTCAGCTCACGCCGCCTTTCCCATCACTATCCCCCCGGGTCAACCGTTGGCGTTCCGCGTGCCCCGTCCGCTATGCTAGACTTGCTTTACTCAGGCCGGTGAAAGGCCGGTCCCAGCGTGACGACATGCAAGATTCCGCTCCCATACTTGAGGCCCAGGGCGTCACCAAGTCCTTTGACGGCGTCCGTGCCGTCAACAACTGCACTTTATCCGTTGGGCGAGGCACCATCACCGGCCTCATCGGCCCCAACGGTGCCGGCAAGACTACCCTCTTCAACCTAGTCACGGGCTTCCTCAGGCCCACTGCCGGCCGCATCCTGTTCCAGGGCGAACGCGTTGATGGACTGCCCCCGCACCGCATATTCCATCGCGGCATCGTCCGCACCTTCCAGATACCCCGCGAGCTCAAGACCATGACGGTACTTGAGAACCTCATGCTCGTGCCCGCTCATCAGGCGGGTGAGCGCATCTGGAACCCCTGGCTCTTCGGCTTCCGCGTCTCCCGCCAGGAGCGACGGATATATGAGAAAGCCCTCGAGGTTCTGGAGTTCGTCAACCTCCTCCATCTCCGCGACGAGTACGCTGCAAACCTCTCGGGCGGTCAGAAGAAGCTGATGGAGCTGGCTCGCACCCTCATGTGTGACCCCCAGATGATACTCCTGGACGAGCCTGGCGCGGGCGTCAACCGCGTCCTCATGCGCAGGTTGGTCGAGAACATCGAGACGCTGTGCCGCGACCGCGGCATCACCTTCTTCGTCATCGAGCACGATATGGACCTGATCACCCGCCTCTGCAACCCCGTCATCGTCATGAGCCAGGGGGAGTGGCTCGCTGAAGGATCCCCTGAGGAGATCAAGCAGGACGAGCGGGTGTTGGAGGCCTACCTCGGAGGGCAGTATCGATGACGCCCGTGCTCCAGGCCGAAAGCGTGGTCGCCGGTTACGGAGAAGTGGAGATCCTCCACGGTGTCTCTCTCGTCCTCAACGAAGGCGAGATCGTAGCCGTCATCGGCCCCAACGGTGCCGGCAAGTCCACCCTGCTCAAGGCGGTCTTTGGCCTGCTCTCCGTCCGCAGCGGGGGCGTCCAGTTGTTGGGGCGCGAGGTGACCAACCTCTCTCCGGATCGCATAGTCCAGACCGGCATGTCCTACGTCCCACAAGTGGACAACGTCTTCCCCTCCCTCACCATCAACGAAAACCTGGAGATGGGCGCCTTCGTCCGCCGTGACGGCCTGCATGAGCGTCTGGAGCGTGTGTACGGCCTCTTCCCTGACATCGCCGGCCGCCGCGGCGAGCGCGCCGGCAGACTCTCCGGCGGCCAGCGTCAGATGCTGGCCCTGGCCCGTGCCCTCATGCTCGACCCCAAGGTCCTGCTCCTTGACGAACCCTCCGCTAGCCTCTCCCCCATAATGGTCGACTCCATCTTTGAGAAGATCGGTGAGATCAACCGCAGTGGCACCGCCATCCTCCTGGTGGAGCAGAACGCCAAGGAAGCGCTCAGCTTTAGCAGCCGCGCCTATGTCCTGGCTATGGGCGAGAACCGCATCGAAGGCGAAGCCGCCGGCCTTCTGGACAACGAAGAGGTGGGCAAGCTCTACCTGGGCGCGTAAAGCATGGCCACGATCGAACTCACCTACGATCGACTCCTCGACCGGCTTCGTGGCCTCGGCGATGTCGTCATTGGCACTGTCGTGTGGACTGTCGCCCTCTGCTTCGCGGCCTGGGCCGTCGTAGCCGAGACGGGTGGGCCCGCGGGCCTCGGCTGGGCCGCCATGTTCGTGCTGATCCTCGCGGCCGGCGGCCTCATGTTCAGTTACGCCGATACCCTCCGGGGGCGGGGAGACGACCTCATTATCAGCGGCCTGTGGGCCAACGTCCTTGTTTTCGGTACCTGGGCCGTCCTTACCAGGACTGACGCCTTCGCCGTCGGCGTGGTCACCGGCAGCGTTTTCGCCCTTGGTGCCGTCGGCCTCACCCTTATCTACGGCATCCTCAAGTTTGCCCACTTTGCCCACGGCGACGCCATGATGCTGGCCGCCTACATCGCCTTCTTCGCCCTCACTGGCACCGTCGTCGGAGAGAGAACCGACACCGAGTTGTTGCCGTGGAGCCTCGGCGATCTGCCCGGGGCCACCAGTAGTATCCCCTGGCCTGACCAGCTTGGCGGCGGCGATTTCTCCTTCGGCTACGGCCTCATCCTCGCCATGATCGTGGCCGCCGTCGCTATGGCACTCGTCTTTCTGCTCCTGGACCGCTTCGTCTACCGGCCCCTGCGCCGCCGCGGCAGCAGCATCGTCCACTTCGCCATCACCTCCCTCGGCGTCGCCATCGCCATGCGCAGCCTCATGCTCATGCTCTGGGCTTCTTCCCGACGCTTGTACGTCCCCGGGATCCGCCCCACCACGGACCTCCCCTTTGACGTCCGCATCGTCACGGACCAGATTTTCATCTTCTTCACGGCCATGGTCCTTGCCGCCCTGGTCTACGTCCTCCTCTTCCGCACCAAGCTCGGCAAGGCGATGCGCGCCGTGTCCGACAATCCGGACCTGGCGGAAGTTAGCGGCATAAACCCCGAGCAGATCATTAGGTGGATGTGGCTCATCGGCGGGGCTCTGGTGGCGGTTGCGGGCGTCATGCTGGCCTTGCAGGCCCAGCTCAAGCCGGAACTCGGCTTCATCCTCCTCCTGCCCCTGTTCGCCGCCACCATCCTCGGCGGCATCGGCAGCCCCCAGGGCGCCTTCGTGGGGGCCATGATCGTGGGCATTAGTCAAGAGGTCTTTGCCGCTGTCGGCCCGGACATCGGCCTTTCCTCTGGCTACAAGTTCTCCGTTGCTTTCGTCATCCTCATCCTCATCCTCCTTGTACGGCCCCGCGGCCTGTTTGGAGCCAAGACCTAGTGAAGCTACCGCCGTTGCTCACTGCGGACGGCCTGCGCCCGCGCCTCAACTGGGGGCGGCTCCTCACGCCCCTCGCGTTCCTAACGGTCACTGCGGCTATCGTCCTCATACCTGCCGAGCGCTCCGGCTGGGACTTCCACGTCGATCTACAGTTTGGCCTACTTCCGACGTTCGGTGGCGGCGTCATCAACTTCCTCACCTTCTTTGCCACCTTTGTCGCCATCTACGGCCTCTTGTCTCTCGGCCTCAACGTCCACTGGGGATACACGGGCATCCTCAATTTCGGTGTCTTGGCTTTCTTCCTTGTCGGCGCCAACGTCGCCGCCATCATCACCAAGCCCCCCGCGAGCGGCGAGTACGTTGAGTACGTGGGTGGTTTTGGCGATGCCCTGAACATAATCCCGGCCCTGGACAGCGACCAATGGTTTCCTTTCTTGGTTGGCATTGGCGGCGCTGCCGCAGCCTGCGGCGTCCTGGCCTTCTTCCTTTCCATCCCAGCTCTGCGCCTCCGCGAGGACTACCTGGCCATCACCACCATCGGCATCGCCGAGCTTCTGCGCCGCATCACCATCGAGGAGCGGTGGCTGGTCAACGGCACCCGTGGCCTCCCGGGCATCCCTCGTCCCCTCGGCGACTGGGTCGACCTGGACGAGTACCGGTTCATGATTTTCGGCATCGCTGTGGCTGTCCTCATCCTCGTCTTCTTAGCCGTCGAGCGGGGAATCCGCTCTCCCTGGGGCCGCGTCCTCCGCGCCCTGCGCGAGGATGAGCTAACCACCGCCGCCAGCGGTAAGGACGTGTTTTCGTTCAAGTCCCAGGGCTTCGTCCTGGGCGCCATGATCATGGGCATTGGCGGCGCCATGTACGGTTACGCCTTCAGCTCCATCTCTCCCGACACCTTCACCCACTTCTTCGCCACCTTTATCTTCTGGGCCATGCTCATGGTGGGAGGCAGCGGCAACAACAAGGGCGCGATCCTGGGTGCTTACGTCGTCTGGGGCCTCTGGAACATCACGTTGCAGGTTCAGGGATACGATCTCCCCGCCATCATCGGCAGCCGCATCTACTTCATCCGTGACTTCGTGCTCGGTGCACTCATCGTCATTGTCCTGCTGATGCGACCCCAGGGCCTCATCCCGGAGCAGCGGCGGGTCTCCATCTGGGTGGAGCGCCACGCTAGGCGCCTCGGCGGCCCTGAGCCCCGGCCAGGCCAAGCCGACACCCCCTCCAAGTAGACAGATGTTGTAAGAAAACTGGGGGACCTCCCTCAGAGAGATCCCCCAGGACTATCGCCAGTCTAGGTCGGCTCGTACGTGCTTATTCGACCTCGCTAACCTCGCCGGTGGTCAGATCAACCTTCCACACCGCATCGGTCACCAGGTCCTCGTTGGCGGCGTCGACAGTGAACGTCTCGATGGCGCCTATCAATACGTCGCCGTTCTCGTCGAAGTCCACGGGCCCGGCTGCGCCCTCATAGTTGATGTCGTTGCCGGCGGCGATGGCGGCCAGCGCGGCCGTGTAGCCTTCGGTGCCGGGGTTGACCGTCTCGCCCCCTGGGTTCGCCACTTCTCGCAAGGCCTCGCGGATGTCTATGTCGTCAGCGAGGGCCTTCTCGGTGGCCAGGGCCATCAGGTATATTGCGTCGTACGTTTCCCGCATGAACGGCAGTGGGGGCACATCGCCGTACGCGGCCGCGTAGGCCGCTTCGAACGCCTCGCCGGTGGCCAGGGCCAGGGCGCTCGGCGCCGTCCCTCGCGTGCCGTCAAAGTTCGCCCAGCCCAGCTCGTCAAGCATGTCCGTAGACTTCGTGCCGTCCACGAACAGGAACGTGTCCACGTCTCCTGCCTCCACCGCTTCCCTTAGGAACACGCCCGCGCTCTCCGGATAGGCGATGGCCGCCAGGGCCTCCGGAGCTCCTGCGGTGCACGTCTCCAGCTCGGATGCATAAGTCGCCTGCTCAGACTCGTGCGGCACGGCCGCCGTTATGGTGCCGCCCGCAGCCGCGAAGTTGTCCTTGAACGAGTCAGACAGACCTTCGCCGTACGCGTTGTTGATGAACATGTTGCACACGCTGGTCAGGCCCAAGTCACCTGCCAACTGCGCCAGGATCACCCCCTGAGCTGCGTCGGAGATGGTCGTTCGGAACAGGAAGTCGTTGTCGTTCGCCTCGGTCAGACCCGGCGACGTAGACGCCCCCGAGATCTGTAGCACGCCGCTGGGCCCGGTCACCGACTCCGCTATCTGCAGCGTTACGCCGCTGGACAGCGCTCCCACGAGGAAGTCCACGCCCTCTACCTCGATCAGGCGGGTCGCCTCTGTGGCACCCTGTGAGGGGTCGGTGGCGGTATCCCCGCTCACCAACTCGATCGGCTGGCCGCCTACGCCGCCGGCTGCGTTGATCTCCTCGATCGCTAGCATCGCCGAGTTGTTGTGTGCGTCGCCGAAGTCCGACAGGTCGCCCGTGAACGAGTTGGCGTGGCCGATCTTCAGAGGGATGGTCGGCTGCACCTTTTCCACCGTCGGCGTCTCGCCAACCGGCGTCTCGTCGGCCGCCGGAGTCTCGCCGGCCGGTGGCGTCTCCCCCTCCTCCTCGTCGTCGTCGCAGGCGGCGAACGCGAGGAGGACCACCAGTACCGCCGCCACTATCCAGAGCCACTTGTGGCGCGTCAACCACTGTGGCATAACTTGCCTCCTTTCGCTAGCGGGTAATTGCCCCGTGCAAATCTGTCCGATAGATTAACCACTTGTCCTCTCTTGGTCAAGAGAATTGTCAGCAATAAATCTGTCGATTCTCCCGGATTTGCTCGTAGCCCCGCCTTGCCCTAACGTATCCTTCGGCAGGACCACCCCACGAAAGGCCCACATGCAGAGCGTCCGTTCAGCCCTGCGACTGCAATGCCCTGTCCGCTTCCGCGACCGCTGGCAGGGCCGCCTTGCCGCCCTTGAGATTGACGACCAGTGGCTGGTCCTGAACCTCGTCCTGCGCCGCGGCATCTTTCGCCCCATTCGGGTGAAGCTCCCCTTCTCCGCCGCCAGCCAGTGGGACGATGATTCCCTGTCCCTGGACTGCACCAGCGACGAGGCGTTCGGCCGCCGGCTCCCCCCTGTGCCCGTGCCTCCCAGGCCTCTTTCGGTCAGGACCCCGCTCTCAGCCCGCAATGCCAGGCTGGCCGGGGCCCTGATTCACCGCGCCTCGCGGCGCGCCAGCCACCTTCTCCTCAGTTGCGGTCTCTTCTCGCCCGGCCCGCGCATCATCCCTGTCCAGCGCGTCGTCCTGGAGGGCGGCGTGATCAAGCTCGCGGCTCAAACGGACGCCCTAACCATCTACCGACGCGATTCCGAACTGACGGACGCCGTGCGCGGCGCCCTGGCTGCCCATCGCTATCTCACCGCGGACGACCGGCGTACCCTCATCGTCGAGGTCGTGGATGAGGTAGCCCACCTGTCCGGCAACGTCCGCACGGCCCAGGCCAAGGCCTACGTCCACGCCGCCGCGGCATCCGTGCCTGGGATCGCCTCCGTGATTGACACCGTCGTCGATGACCACCAGTTGGAGATCGATGTGGGCCGTGCCCTGGACGCCGCCCGCCTCTTCCGTTTTGGGCGACTCTACGTGCGGTCCGCCCTGGGCGACGTGACCCTCGGCGGCTTAGTCAGGACGCAGGCCGCAATCCCCGACATCGTGAAGACCGCATCGGCGGTCCCCGGCGTGCGCTCCCTCGCCACCAGCATCGAGGTGGAGCAGGGTTCTCCTTCGGTGACCGCGCCGCCGCAGCCCACGGCTGCCGGTTAGTACGCCCCGCAGACCTACCCCGCCCACACGTCTCGTCCCCGGCAACCCCTGAGCGCATGCTATCATTGACTCGAACCGAATGATCTTCGTTTATCTCGACCTGCTGGACATCGACGCTTTCGCCGCCTTTGTCCTCTTCGGGGCCCTGGTCACCGCTCTCGTTGCTGGCATCTCCTTTCACGAGTTCTCCCACGCTTACGTGGCCGACGCCATGGGCGACCGTTTGCCCCGCAGCCTCGGCCGCGTTACCCTCAACCCCCTGGCGCACCTTGACCCCGCCGGCACCATCCTCCTCTTCCTGGTCGGCTTTGGCTGGGGGAAGCCCGTCCCGGTCAATCCCAACGTCGCCCGCAACCCCAAGGCAGCGATGGCCCTCATCGCTGGCGCTGGCCCCCTCTCCAACTTCCTCGTCGCCGCCGTCGCTGGCCTCCCCCTCCAGGCCGGCTGGGTCCCCTGGCTTCCTCCCTTCAATGTGGGCGTCATCAATTCCCTCATCCGCGGCGGCTGGGGCACCGATGAATACCTGGGCCTTTATCTCAGCGCTATCGTCCTCATAAGCATCATCCTTGGCGTGTTCAATCTCCTTCCCATCTTCCCCCTGGACGGCCATCGCGTCGTCCCCGCCTTCCTCACCAACGAGGCCGCCCGCTCCTACATGCAGTTCCAGGCCCGCTACGGCTTCATTATCCTCATCGTCCTCATCGCTCTGCCCTTCCTCACCGGCGGCCAGTTCGGCATCCTGTTCGAGGTTATGAGCCCCATCATCAACGTCCTCGCCCGCCTCTTTGCCGGCATAGACGAGGATGTATTCGCCTAGCGGTGCTTTTCCTGCCCGGCCGCTCGTGCTAAGCTCATAACGTTGTCATGAAGGAAACCCAGGAACGCAAACGTATCACCATAATCGGTCCCGGCCTCATCGGTGGCTCCCTCGGCCTCGCCATAAAGGCCGCTGGCATCCCAGAGATCGAGGTCGTCGGCCACTCCCGCCGCCGCGAGACCATGAACAAGGCTCGCAAGATGGGTGCCATCGATCGCGCTGAGCACAACCTGCCCCGGGCCGTCGAGGGGGCTGGCATCGTCATCATCGCCACCCCCATCCTCGCCGTGCCCGAGGTCATGGAGCAGATCGCCCCCCACCTGCCTGAGGGCTGCGTCGTCACCGATGTCGCCAGCACCAAGCAGCGGATTATGGAGTGGGCGGCGCAACTCCTGCCCCCCTCCGTCAGCTTCGTTGGCGGCCACCCAATGGCGGGGAAGGAGAAGCAGGGCATCGATAACGCCGAGGAGGGCCTCTTCCGCCAGCGGACCTACTGCATATGCCCCGCCGTGGACGCACATGAGGGCGCCGTGCGTGCCGTCGTCGGCATCGCGCGACTGGTGGGCGCCGAACCCCTGTTCCTCGACCCCAAGGAGCACGACCAGTACGCCGCCGCCGTCAGCCACCTTCCCCTGCTCGTCTCCAGCGCCCTGTTTACCCTTCTGCGCGCCAGCCCTGCCTGGAGCGACCTCGCTCCCATGGCCTCCTCCGGCTTTCGAGATGTCACCCGCCTGACCTCCGGCGACCCCCGCATGAGCCACGATATCTTCCTCACCAATCGCGA
>CAYFYG010000112.1:0-3825 GCA_964347225.1 uncultured Dehalococcoidia bacterium
CTTGCCCGCCAGGTTCAACTTCGCATGGCGCATGCCGACCAGGCACGCGTGTTCTCAGCCCGCGAGTACAATGCCTCGCAGATGACGGTGCTCCTGAGAAGCCTCGATGTGCTGGTGACCGCCCGCTATCACGCCTGTGTCCTTTCCCTGGCCGCTCAGATCCCCCAACTGGCTGTGGGCCACGACCTGCGGCTCAAGACCATCTATGCTGAACTGGGCTTGCGGGATCGGTACTTTTTCGATCCACGCGATCCGAACCTGGTTCATCTCCTCAAAGAGCGCGTTGAGGATCTGCTCGCCCACCCGGCGTCTGTCCGGGATCTCTTGCGGCGAGGGTACCAGGAGCACGCGGCGCAGGCGGGCCGCAACCGCGAGTTGCTGCGCGATTTTGTGCAAGCCCGTGGATGGGGGGTGGCAGCATGAGCGACACGGTATTGCTCACTGGAGCGACGGGCTTTCTGGGCACCCAGATCGCCCGGCAGCTTCTCCAAAACACGGACCATACCCTTATCGCCCTCGTGCGGGCAGAGGACCAGGAGGCAGCCGTGCACCGGCTGTCCCGCGCCTGGTGGGACTGGCCTGAGCTGGCGAGCGCCATCAGCGAAAGGGTGGAAGTCCTGCGCGGTGACGTCTCTTTACCCCGCCTGGGCCTGACTGAGACCGCCCACGATCATCTGGTGCGCCGGGTCACCCACATCATCCACACGGCGGCGGACCTGCGTGTCAACGCTCCCATCGCCGAGCTGCGCAAGACCAACGTCCAGGGGACGGCAAACGTGCTGGAGCTGGCTCGCGCTGCCCACCGGTATCACGGGCTGGTCCGCTTTTCCCACGTCTCCACCGCCTATGTGGCCGGAGGTCGGACAGGTTCCGTGCCCGAGGACGCCCTCACCGACGAGTTCGGCTTCTCGTGCTCCTACGAGTTCAGCAAGTACGAGGGCGAATGCCTGGTGCAGGCGGCCAAGAGCGATCTGCCCATTTCGGTCTTCCGCCCGGGCATGATCGTCGGCGACTCGCGCACGGGTGCCATCAAGACCTTCAATACCTTTTACTTCCCCCTGCGGCTCTACCTCACGGGGTTGCTTCGGGTCTTGCCCGCGAGACCCGACCTTTTCCTCAACATCGTCCCGGTTGACTATGTAGCAGAAGCCATCGTCCGCCTCACCTTCGAGCCCGGCGCGGAAGGGCTGAACTTCCACCTGACCGCGCCTTACGAGTCTCTGCCCACGGCAAGTGAACTGGTGGCCTTCGTCCGGGAGTGGGCCAGGGAGCGCCTGGGCCTGCGGCTGCCATGGCCCCTTTTCATCCCGCTGCTCGTGCCCCGGGGAAAGTATCGGCCCGAGCGGGCGGCACAACGCACGGAGGGAGTCCTCGCCTCCCTGCTTACCCTCCTGCCCTACTTCAACGAACGCCTGCAGTTCCAGCGGGACAATGTGGACCGGCTGCTAGGCCCCTACGAGCTGAAGTGGCGCGAATTCCTGCCCCACCTCCTCGAGTACGCGGTCTACACGGGCTTCATGCACCGCTCAGAACGCACGGTCCACGAACAGGTCCTCTTCCGCCTGGAGGGGAAGAGCCGGCGCGTGACCTGCCACGATGTGATCGAGGGCAATGTTGTGACCCGTGGTGCCGACGAGGTGCGCCAGGACATACTGGCCGCGGCGGGTGCATTGCGCGCCCTGGGCATCCGCCCTGGCGACCGAGTGGCAATTGTCGGCCCTAACAGCACCCGCTACCTTACGCTCGACGTGGCCATCGGCTCGGTCGGGGCGGTGAGCGTCCCCCTCTACTACACCAGCCCGCCAGCCGAAATGGACGGGATCCTGCAGGCCAGCGGGGTGCGGCTCCTTTTGATAGGCGCGCCCAGGCTGCTGGAGCGGCTGGGCGAACTGAGCACGGAGTTGCCCATCGTTTCCTTCTGCCGGGAGCCTCTTCCTGAGAACTTGCCTCGCAACGTCATGCCCTGGGGCGAGTTCCTGGCCCTGGGAGCGGGGCAGAGCGTTTCAACCGCCGCTCCCGTGAGCTTTGGCGACCTGGCAACGCTCCGCTACACCTCAGGCACGACCGGTCGGCCGAAGGGCGTCGTTTTCAATCACGGGCACCTGCGGTGGATGGGCGAATGCATCGCCTCCCTGTTGCCGTGGAAGACCAGGAACGCCTCGGCCTCGTGGCTCTCCTGCCTGCCGATGAACCACGTGGTGGAGGGCATCCTGGCGACCTACTCGCCCTACTACGTCCCCGCCCCCGTGGACATCTACTTCCTGGAAGACTTGCATGACCTCCAACGCGCCTTGCCCTTGGTGCGGCCCACGGTGTTCTTCTCCGTGCCCCGCATCTATGAGAAAGTCTGGGAGGGGCTGGCGAAGAACCGGCTGGGCCGGCTATACCTGGGGCTGCGGGAGGGCCTGGCGAAGCGGCTGCTCCGGCCGCTGCTCCGGCGGAGCCTCCTGAGGAAGGCGGGGTTCGATCGGTGCGTCCAACTCATCGTCGGCTCCGCGCCTGCGGGTGAGAACCTCCTGCGCGCCTTCCACGAGCTCGGCATCGAGATCCACAACGCCTACGGCCTTACCGAAGCGCCGCTGGTGACAATCAACCGGCTGGGCGCCAACCGCCTGGGGACGGTGGGCGAACCCCTCCCCGCCACCCAGGTCCGCATTGCCAAGGACGGGGAGGTGCTGGTCGGGGGGCCACAGGTGACGGCGGGGTACTTTAAAGAGGCTGAGTCGCCGGTCAGAGATGGCTGGCTCTTCACGGGCGACCTGGGGCACCTGACCGACGAGGGCAGCCTGGTCCTGCACGGGCGCAAGAAGGAGCTGATCAAAACCTCCTACGGCAAATACATCCAGTTAGCAAAGGTCGAGGCGCTGCTGCGGGAGATCCCCGGCGTAGCCGAGGCGATGCTGGTGGGTGAAGAAAGACCCTACTGTGTGGCCCTCCTGTGGGTCACGGACGACCACTGCGACCAGGCTTCGGCGGAGGCCACCGGCCGCGCCATTTTGCAGGTGAACACCCACCTGTCTCACCCCGAACAGGTGAAGCGTTGGGCCATCCTGGCCAACGACCTCTCCGTTGAAGGCGGAGACCTGACAGCGAACCTCAAGCTCAAGCGGCAGGCTGTCGCCCGGCGATTCCAGGGCGTCCTGGATGCCCTGTACGGCGGTGAGAGCCTTCCCGAGAATGTCCTGCACCTCGGCCACGCTGAAAGGGATGGGGCGCTATGAATCTACTCTTGCCACTGTTGCAGATTTATACTCCCATGTGTGTCAAGAAGAGAGCCTTGAAGGAGTTGTTCAATTTCACAGCGGCGGCGTTCGGATGCCAAGTCCCGCCAATCGAAGGGCTTTCCCCTGACGAGTGCCTGTACCAATACACCATGTTCACCCAGGGCCATGTGGAAGCGGTCATCCGGGACGGGCACGACCTCCAAGCCTTACAAGAGCGCCTCTACGTGAACGCCTATCAGTTAGGCCAGATGCACGGCCAGATGTTGCGGGTTCGCACCATAGAAGAAGTGATGGCGATGGGCCGCATCCTCTATCGTATTCTAGGCATCGAGTTTCAGGGTAACGCGCAAGGTGGGGTCGTCATCAGCCACTGCTACTTCAGCCGTTTCTATTCCGGCCAAGTCTGCCGGATCATGTCGGCCATGGATCAGGGGCTGTTTGCCGGTTTGTCAGGCGGGGGGCAGCTCGTCTTCACTTCGAGGATTACCGAAGGGCAACCTTGTTGCCGGGCACGTTTTACTTTGCAGGAGGGTGCAAAATGAGGCGTGCTATTGTGGTCGGAAGCGGCGCGGGCGGCGCCACGGCGGCCAAGGAGCTGCAA
>CAYFYG010000113.1:0-3196 GCA_964347225.1 uncultured Dehalococcoidia bacterium
AGCCAGTTCGACACGGCTATGTGGTTGCCTTGGGTAGTCCTGGTAGGCTTCACGGTGGGGATGCTAGCGGCGGCGGTGGCTGTCCAGAAACGGAAGGATATCTCTTAGGGACCGACTGCGGCAAACCGTGCAAGCGCTGCCGGCGGACCAGCCCGTCAGGGCCGCGAGAAGATCCGCTCGGTCAGCTCACGGAACCTGGCGCGGGCCTTCCGGTAGGTCCGCGAGCGCGCGGGGTCCGGAAGCGTCGCTTCTCTCTCCGTTCGGACGAAGGGCGCTGCAACGACATCCGCAGCCACATCGTCGCCGGCCTCCCTCCGCGCGGTCCACAGGGCCTGAACGGCCGCTCCCAGAGCCGCCAACTCCGGCTCCACCAGGCGCAGTACGGGCACCCCTAGGACATCCCCCAGGATCTTTCTCCACAGAACGTTCCGCGAACCGCCTCCGACCAAGCGCACAGACTCCACCGCGATACCCAGCTTCTTCATCATCTCCATCCCCAGCGCAAGCGACAGGCTGGTACCTTCGAGAGCAGCGCGAAAGAGGTGACCCCTGCGCAAGAGGCCGGGCCGAATCCCGGCGAGAACCCCGCTGGCCTTGGGCAGGTTTGGAACGCGTTCCCCCTGCATGAAGGGCACCGAGTCCAGTTCGTCCATGCGTTCGTGGAGAATCTCAGCGGCCCTGTGCGCGGCGTCGTACCACTGCATAAGGGCTAGCCGCTTGGTGGGCCTAATGCGAACCCAGCGGTTTATGGTGGCATGGTTAGGAATCTTCGCGTTGGGAAACTTGGCCCTTAGCTGCTTCCCAATCGCGCGACAGGAATAACCCAGGGCGTGAAGGGCGATCGCCTCCGCCTTGATTTCGGTAGGTGTGCTCACAGCCCCATTGTAGCAAAGGTTACACGGTTCCGTGTACTCTCACAATGTGTTCGACGTCATCACGAACCGTTTCTTGAGCTTGTTCCTGCGGCGGAAGGTGACGTTGTCCATAGATGACACAGCCCGCCCGGAAGGTCGACAGCCTCCGTGGCGGGCATCAAACTAAATAATAATGCTTATTATCAATATAGCAATGGCGGTATGCCCTCGTCAAACGGCTCAGTCATGATAGAGATGAGCAGTATGGAAACGCCGGTTGTTGGCGAGTGAGCGGCGACCGATGGGAAGCTGCGATGTGCCAGTGTCAACTGAGGGGTGGGCTCTATCGGGGAGCGGCGAGTCTTTCGGTGGCGCGGACCAGTTCTTGGATGAGGGCGCGGTTGTTGGCGGCGTGGCCAGCGTCCTCAACCATCACGAGCTCGGCGCGTGGCCACACACGTTTGAGCTCCCACACGTTGCCGATGGGTGCTTGCAGGTCGAAGCGTCCGTTCACCAGTATCCCGGAGATGTCAGCCAGCAAGTTAGCGTCGCGGAGTAAGCTCCCATCCTCCAGCCACGCATTGTGCCGCACGTAGTGAGTCACGAGGCGTGCAAACGCCAAGGCATAGTCGGGATCGGTGAATCGCTCAGCGAGTTCGGTCGTCGGACGCCACTCGGTTGTCGCGGATTCCCACATGCACCAGGCTCGGGCCGCCCCCTGGCGGATCGCGGGATCCGGATCGTTCAACAAGCGATGGTACGCCTCAACGATGTCGCCCTCTCGTTCGTTCACCGGCACGGCGGCGCGGAGATCCTCCCATTGTGCAGGAAAGAGGACGGCCAGGCCTCCACGGAACAACCAATCGAACTCCTTGTATCGCCCCGTGGTAACACCAAATAGGATCATCGCCGTCACGCGATCCACGTGAGTTTCGGAGTAAGCGAGGGCCAGTGTGCTGCCCCAGGATCCACCGAGCACTAACCACTGATCGATGTGCAGGTGTTGACGCAGCAGCTCAATGTCCTTGATCAGGTTCGCGGTGTTGTTGCTCGTTAGGTCGGTATCGGGCGCGCTTGCGTGTGGCCTACTCCGCCCGCACCCTCGCTGATCGAATAGCACCAGCCGATAGACGGCCGGGTCGAACAGCCTGCGGTGCCACTCCGAACACCCGGAGCCGGGGCCGCCGTGCAAGACGACGGCGGGCTTGCCGCCCGAATTCCCGCAAGTCTCCCAGTACACGAGGTTACCGTCGCCGACCGCCAACATACCGTGCTCGTACGGCTCGACCTGTGGATACAGAGCAGTCATCACGTTTGCCCTTCTCTCTCCCCCAGAACCGCGATACAGTGCTGTGCCCTGGTGCAGACGCGTCTCCCCACAGGATATCTCATACCGCATAAGCCGGGAGTTCGTGGTTGAAGCCTGAAGTGCCCACGGCGATTCCTCAATCGGATGCCCGCCCTCGGCGCGACATCACGGCCTCGATGGGCCGCTGACGGCCGGTCATCACGGGTCCCGTCGATCTCATTCACAGCCTCCAAGGCGAAGGTCGTCAAACCGGCCCAGCGGCCCCACGCAGAATCTGCGTTGACCTTTGCGATTCACGCGGCGGCCCCCCTACGGGCCGCCGATATCGGCCATGTAGAAACAGAGGGTGAATTGCGCACAGGGCGAGCGCAGCGAGTACATCTCGACCCTTGCGCAAGAGGTTCTTACAGCCGATAACTGCGGCGCTTTCGCTCAGGCGTCAGCTACGTGAGGCACAGCGCCTGGGCCGGGATGCTTGGGAAGCAGATGCTCTGGCGGCCGTGCCCGGCCATCGTATGGAGCCCGTTACCCAGGTAACGCGGCAGCGTGTCCTCCAGGGCACGGCGCACGGCAACTCTTCTTGTTTCGCCGCCGTGTGCGAGCAAGCCCCCTAGTGGTAGTGAGGAAGGCCGATCTAAGAACCCGAGCCTGACAGCAACGCTGACAGCAACCTGGACGGATGACAGCAACCGGCAGTGGACAACAGGGGCCAAGAGGTAGGGCTCCCAGGTAGTACAATGGACGCTGGCGGACGCCTGGGGACGGGGCTCACCGAACTTAAGATCCGCTTCCGCCTTAGGCGCATTGTGGGTTCGAGCCCCACCCCCGGCACCATTTTCGATTCGGAGGCGCGCCGCATTACAGTGCTGCCAGACACACCCACCGTGATCATCGCCCACCGCACCTGCCCTAGGCACGCCCCCGAGAACAGCCTCGAGGGCATACGGACAGCCGCCGATCTGGGCGCTGACGGCGTCGAGATCGATGTGCAGCGCACACTCGACGGCGTCCCCATCCTCATGCACGACAGGAC